>JBNAVN010000038.1:22888-24246 GCA_049700315.1 bacterium | reverse complement strand
ACATTACATTTAATTTATAAGACACAATTAGAAACGCAAGCAGGTATAAAATTTGTTTGTTCTTTCAAGATGATAAATAAAGTCAATAAAACAGATTACTTTTTATTCTTTGGAACTAATAATATTACTGGTTTGAAGAAAATGAAAGAAGCAATGTGGAAAGTAGATAAAAGCGGCTTGTTTCAGTTTTCTGATGTGACTTACAATTCTAATCAACCAATGTTATTTGAACCAGAACCAAATTATAAGCAGCTCAAAGAAATTTTATTAAACGAATTTAAGGGTAAGTCTGTTAGTATCACAGAACTTGAAAACTTTGTTTTAACTCAAACTTCTTTTAGGGAGACGCATTATAAAAAACAGATTCTTGCTCCAATGGAAAAAGCATAACCGCCAGAAATTAAAGTAAAATGCGAAGGAAAGAGAAGAAAATATACCTTTCCGCCAGAATGTGTTATAAAATTTCTATAAGAATGCTATAATTTAAATATGGAGACAATACTTCGTAAAACTTTGTTATACAAAAGCGGCGTTGAATATGCTGATTATTGTATAAATCATGTAGAAGGGTGCGCTCATGGTTGCACATTTCCTTGCTATGCGATGATGATGAAAATAAGGTGTGGGGTCATAAAAAATTATAAAGAATGGCTAAAGCCAAAAATTGTTGGTAATGCGTTAGAGTTATTGGATAAAGAAATTCCTAGATATAAACACAAGATTAAATTTGTTCATCTGTGTTTTTCCACCGACCCGTTTATGTATAAATATCCGGAAGTGGTGGATTTGTCTTTAAAAATAATTGAGAGGTTAAACAAAGACAATATCCGTTGCACGGTTTTGACAAAAGGGATTTATCCGAAAGTTTTAGTTAATACCCAAAAATACGGCGAGAATAACGAATATGGAATTACTATAGTTTCTTTAGATGAAAATTTTAAAAGACGCTTTGAACCATACTCCGCTCCTTATAAAGACAGAATAAAATCATTAAGATATTTACACGAAAAAGGTTTAAAAACCTGGATTAGTATGGAACCATATCCTACTCCAAATTTAATAAAACAAGATTTATTAAAAATTTTAGAAGTAGTTTCTTTTGTGGATAAAATTATTTTTGGAAAACTGAATTATAATGTGGAGTCAAGCCAACTCGGCTACAATGGAAATTTTTATCATGGTTGCGCCGATACAGCGATTGAATTTTGTAAAAAAAATAATATTGAATATCATATTAAATACGGAACACAGAAAAAAGACAATAGAAAAACAGAAAAAATTTTTATCAAAGAAATTCCTGAACAAATACCGTTACAGGCAAGATTATCTTTATAGATATAATAATAATCCGTCGGCTT
>JBNAVN010000038.1:0-22788 GCA_049700315.1 bacterium | reverse complement strand
AAGTTCAAAAAAGAAGACCCGGAAGGGTATAAAATCTGGCGGCTTGTCCAGTCAATAAATTATGGTTGCCCGGGTGAAAAACTTGACGAAAAGTTAATTAAAAAAAACTGGGTAAGGATCAAAGATAAAATAGACCCGTTATACAGAAGGTTCCTGGAACTTTTACTATGGCCAAAAAAGAAGAAAGCGTTCTAAGTTTTCATCAGAAACAAATTTTGGATATAGTTGCCGATACACCCTATTTCAGAGAAAGGTTTTATCTGGCAGGTGGTACGGCTTTATCCGAATTTTATTTGAAACACCGAATTTCAGAGGATTTAGATTTTCTTACTGAAATCCAAGAAGTTAATCAGTTTTATATAATTAGATTTTTTGAAAGTCAAAGAAAATTTTTGAAATTAGAAAAGATTGAGACCAAAAGAATTCTGGGTTTATCTACTATATTTTTTCATTTCTCAGGCAAAGAGGTTTTGAAAGTTGATTTTAATTATTATCCATTCCCCAGGATTGAAAAAGGTTTAAAATACAAAAATTTTGAAATAGAGAGCATCTATGACATCGCGGTTGATAAAATTCATACCATTGCTTTGAATCCCCGAGCGCGTGATTACATTGATATTTATTTTATTATCAAAGAAAAAGGCTATGATTTAAAGAAACTCATCCTGGATGCAAAGGCAAAATTTGATTGGGAGATATCACCGATTGATTTAGGAGCAAGATTGATTGAGTGTTTGAATTTGAGCGACTACCCCCGTATGCTTAAAAAAATTGCTCATCGGGAATGGAAAGAGTTTTTTCTAAACGAGGCATTAAAGTTAAAGAGTGAAATTTTTAAGAAATAACAAAAACCAGGATCGTTTTTTTGTCCTTGACCAGCGTGCATAAATGCGTATAATATGCACACTTAAGGATGCATAAATGCTAAATTCAGAAATTGGACAGACTAAAAAGGCGTGACGCAGAAATTGATTTTCTCGCAATTCATAAAAATAGACCAATTCCTATTGAAGTAAAGTAATAGATAAATTTTTCCCAAAAACCGGTGTCAAAACATGCTTATTGATGAAAAATGTAGCGGTGCGATTCATCGCACAAGATACATCAGGGGAGAACCCCTGAAACCCCCAAAATCCTTCTGCTATTAGGTAGTGCACTTCCTATATGGCATTATACCATCCCTGATGTATCTTGTTTTTTTTCTTTTTTCATAATGAAAGTTTCATTATTCAGCATAGGAATTTTTCAAATTCCTATGGTGCAAAATTACAGAGCAACAGCAATCTGTTGCACTCCATAGAAATGTCGGATAAATCCGACCGCTACAATTTTGGAAAAACTTACCATTTACGAAGTAAAGTGGAAAGGTAAAATTAGTCCCAAAGATTTTAGAAATCTTTTACCATTCGTCAAAAATTTAAATCTTCAAAAAGGTTATGTGTTAACCCCTGAGAAGGTTGCCATTGAGAAAAATGATGGAATGGATATGATCTTTTTACCGGTCTGGATTTTATAAGAAAGCAAGGAGGTTTATGATACTATCCCAAAGACATAAGGAATTTAGAGAAAAGGTAAGGGCATTTGCAAATAATGAAGTGGCGCCCAGGGCAAAGGAAATTGATAAAAAAGGTGAATTCCCCTGGGACCTTGTTAAAAGAATGGCAGAGTTAGAATTGCTTGCGCTCTATGTACCAAAAGAATATGGTGGTGCCGGGCTTGATGTCCTTTCTTATGCAATTGCAGTTGAAGAAATCGGCAGGGTATGTGGTTCAACCGGCATATTCCTCGCTGCCCATTCTTCACTTGGTGTATTCCCGATTTATTATGCAGGAACAGAAGAACAGAAGAAAAAATATTTGATTCCCCTCGCCCGTGGTGAGAAGATTGGTTCATTTGGATTGACCGAGCCTAATGCAGGTAGTGATGCAGCAGGAACTCAAACGAGATTCAAACTTGCAGGTGATAAATATATAATAAATGGCACAAAAAGGTTTATTACTTCAGGACATGTGGCGGATGTTATTATCTTTACAGCAACCAAGGATCCTGCATTGGGCTATAAGGGCATTTCTGCATTTGTCGTTGAAAAGGGGACGCCGGGATTTACACCTGCAAAGGAAGAAGACAAACTGGGTCTTCGCGGATCAATCACTTCGGAATTAATCTTTGAAGATTGTGCGATCCCAAAAGAAAATATCCTTGGGCAGGAAGGTGATGGATTTAAGATATTTATGGAGACCCTTGACGGCGGCAGAATTTCAATCGGTGCACTGGCGCTGGGTATTGCCCAGGGTGCACTTGATGCCTCAGTTAAATTTGTCCAGGAGAATAATTTAACAAAGAATCAATCAATCCAATCAATGATTGCTGAAATGGCAACTGAGATTGAGGCAGCAAGGTTGTTGGTTTATGGCGCAGCCCAACTAAAGGATGCAGGTCAGCCATACTTGAAAGAATCAGCAATGGCAAAATATTATGCATCAACGATTGGTATGAAGGCGACAAATATGGCGATTGATATACATGGGTTGCTCGGAATCACCGACAAATATCCGGTTGAAAGATTTTTACGCGATGAGAAACTTATGGAAATTGGTGAAGGAACATCTGAGATTCAAAAGATTGTCATTGCAAGACAGATATTAGGAAAGTGAGTTGCAGGATTACCACGTTCGCAGTATCGCTTCGCTCGCAGTATCATCCGCCGAACAAAGTGGCGGATTCGCAGTATCATTTCATTCGCTGAGTTATGAAGTTTAGATACGAGGATTTAGAAATCTGGCAAATAGCATTACGAATGCGATATGTCGGTAGAAATTAAAAAATTTAAATGGCATTTGCCGGGGTATTCGGCACGATACTGCGTTTGCTGCGAGTCCTGTAAGGACGATACTGCGATTTTTGCTTATTTTTGATTAGGAGGTTATATGAACTTTGATTTAACAGCAGAACAAAAGATGCTCCAGGACCAGGTGCGTAAGTTTGCAGAAGCAGAACTTGCACCGGTAGCACCTGAGATTGACAAATCCGGCCAATTTCCCTGGGAGAATATTAAGAAATGTGCAAAGCAGGGATTGCTTGGTATCGTGGTGCCGGAAAAGTATGGTGGTTCAGGACTTGATTTTGTATCGCTGGCAATTGCAATTGAAGAAATATCGCGTGTTTGTGCGACAACGGGTGTGATTGTTGCGGTGAACAATTCGTTGTGTACCTATCCTATTTTCACATTTGGCACTGAAGAGCAAAAACAGAAATATCTTCCGCTATTAAGCAGTGGTGAAAAGATTGGGGCAATAGGAATTACTGAACCAAATGCCGGGAGTGATGTCGCAGGGATGGAGACAACAGCACGTCTTGAAGGCGATTATTATATCCTCAATGGAACGAAAAGATTTATTACAAATGGAACTGAAGCCGGCGTATATGTAGTTTTTGCTTACACTAATAAAGAACTAAAACACAAAGGGATGAGTGCGTTTATTGTGGAAAGGGGTATGTCTGGTTTTTCCCTTGGCAAACACGAAGATCTTATGGGAATCAGGGCAAGTGGAAATTGTGAATTAATCTTTGAGGATTGTAAGGTTCCCAGAGCGAATCTACTGGGCAAAGAAGGAGACGGATTCAAAATCTGTATGAATACCCTTGATGTATCAAGGGTTGACATTGGTGCCCAGGCAGTGGGAGTCTCCCAGGCAGCATTAGAGGCAGCAATAAAATATTCAAAAGAACGCAAGACATTTGGTCAGCCAATATGCGAATTTGAGATGATACAATCAATGCTTGCCGAGATGGCGACTCAGATTCATGCTGCAAGACTGCTTGTATATTATGCTGGTTATTGCAAGGATAAAGGTATGCCGAGATTTTCTAAAGAATCCGCAATGTGTAAATATTATGCTGCTACAATTGCGGTTGATGTAACGAGAAAAGCAGTTCAGATCTTTGGTGGTTATGGTTATACAAAGGATTATGCAGTTGAGCGATTCTACCGCGATGCAAAAATTCTTGAACTCTATGAAGGAACGAGCGAAATACAAAAGATTGTGATTGCAAGGGAACTAATTAAATAGATGCAGGATCGCTGCGCTTGCAGTATCGTTTCACTTGCAGAAAACGTAGTATCATCCGCCAGGAAGATTGGCGGATTCGCAAAAGATTTTTTGGCAAGCCGAAGGCGATACTGCAAGTGCAAGAGCACGATACTGCGAATGTAATGATACTGCGATTACTGGGATTTTAACAAGGAGGTTTCTTGAATATTGTTGTCTGCATAAAAAGGGTGCCTCAAACCGCTGAGGCAGATGTAAAAGTTGATTCAACGGGCAAGGATATCATAAAAGACCGTCTTGCCTTTGATATGAATGAATCAGACAGTTATGCACTTGAAGAAGCTATTCTACTGAAGGAAAAATATGGTGGTTCGGTCACGGTGATAAGCCTTGGTTATCCTGATACTGAAGATACCTTAAGAATTGCCCTGGCAAAAGGTGGTGATACCGCAATTAGAATTAAGGCAGAAGAAATTGGAGAGATTGATGGATATAAGACAGCCATTGTTCTCAGGAATGTAATAAAAGGACTCAATTATGATTTGATTCTCACCGGTTGTATGTCTACCGATGATGCTTATTCAATGGTTGGACAAACCATTGCTGAATTATTGGGGATTCCACATGCGACACTTGTAACAAAGCTTGAAGTCAGTGATAAAAAATTAAATGTATTTCGGGAACTGGAAGGCGGATTATTAGAACATCTTGAATTGTCTTTACCTGCACTTGTTACAATACAAACGGGAATAAATACCCCGCGCTTTGCTTCACTCATTGCTATCCGCCGTGCGGCAGGCAAAGAAATAAAAACTGTTGGTATTGCTGAAATCGGTACTGATATTGCGAACAATACTACACTTGAAGAATTATTCTTGCCACCAGTGGGAAAAAGGGCCGAGATTCTTACGGGCAGTGCTGATGAAGTTGCAACGAAAATCGCTGGAATAATTAAAGAAAAAGGGCTACTTTAGTTAAATTCTAAACAGTCCTAAATGGAAAAAATTGCAAAATCAAAAAATTGTAGCGGTGTGATTTATCACACAAAAGAATTTTAATTTATTGAAATAGGAGGTTAAATGGCTGATGTATCAATTCTTGTTGAGCATCGTCAGGGTTTGATTCGTGATATAACTTTTGAATTATTATCCGTGGGTAGAAAAATTGCCCAAACCCTGAATACAAAATGCACGGCAATATTACTTTCTGACAGCGCTGAAAAATTTTTAGGGCAATTAAAAACCCAGGCGGATCGGATTATAATTATGGAAAATGGTGTATTCAAAGATTTCAATGCTGAGGTGTATCAGATTGCTTTGGCAGAGATTCTGAAAAAGGAATCACCGTTTTTGACTATCATCGGTCATACAGCAATGGGTATGGATTTAGGGCCAAGCCTGGCAACAAATTTGAACATTCCATTTTCTACAGACTGTTTAGATATCCAGGCTGTTGATGGAAAGTTAAGGATCATAAGGTCAATGTATGACGGGAAATTGAATGTGAAGATTTTGTTGAAAGAGAATCAATCATACCTTGTGACATATCGCAGTGGCAGTATCCCGGTTGAAACTGCAAATCTTAATGCAGAGGTTGTTAGATTAGAAACACCGATAAATGTCCAACCTGAATATCGTAAATTTGTTGAGTACATTGAAGCAGCGGTCGGTGCAGTTGATATCACCAAGGCAGATGTCATTGTATCCGTGGGCAGGGGTATAAAAGATAAGGCAAATCTTCCAGTCATTGAAGATTTTGCCAGGGCAATCGGTGGTGTCATTGGATGCACAAGGCCTGTGGTTGACGCAGGCTGGCTACCAAAGGAACATCAGGTTGGTTCTTCAGGAAAAACAGTGAAACCGAAATTGTATATTGCATTGGGAATCTCTGGTGCTTTCCAGCATATAATGGGAATGAAAAACTCTGATACAATCATAGCAATAAATAAGGACCCGAATGCGCCAATATTTAACGAAGCAGACTACGGAATTGTTGAAGACCTGTTTAAAGTGGTTCCGATTCTAAAGAATAAGATTCTTGAAATGAAACAAGCAAAGGCATAATTGTTAAACTCCAAACTCCAAATCCCAAAATCCAAACAAATTTCAATAAATCAAACATCAAAAGTTTTTAAATATTGGAATTTTGAATTTATTTGGGATTTGGTGCCTGGTATTTGGGAATAAGAGGTTATGAATAATTTATTAAAAATAAATCCTGAAATCCGTGAACTGCTCCTTGAGCAGGGTGCGGAAGATGCAATTAAATGTTATGAGTGCGGCAGGTGTATGCCTGCCTGCCCCTGGAATTTGCTTGATGGTGTGAATTATACAACTTACCAATTTCCTGATTTAATAAGATTGGGAGCGATACTCTGCAGTGAAGAAAAAGAAGCGATTTGTCAGGAGACCAGTGAAGTATTTCGCTGTGTGGGCTGTGATAGTTGCCTATATGAATGTCCAAGAAGAGTGAATATTTCCAATATTCTCCGCTCAGCACGCAGAATAATGGTTGATTTTGGCTCATATCCAGCTGAATTAAAAAGTCTCTTCTCAAGACTCACCAGTTTCAACAATCCGCTTGGTGAAGCACAGGAAAAAAGAAAAGAATGGGCACAGGAATTGAATATTGAAACATATAGTGAAAAAACTGATAATTTACTTTTTGTGTGTTGTATAACAGCGTATGATACAAGGGCAAAGAATGTTGCCAGGTCAATCGCACAACTATTCCAAAAAGCGGGTTTGGGTTTCGGAATTGCAAGTGAAGGAGAATCCTGCTGTGGTGAAGCAGTGAGACGGGCAGGTGGAGAAAAAGTCTTCCAGCAACTTTTTAATAATAATCTCAAGGCATTCAAAGATTTGAAAGTGAAGAATACAATTACAATTTCGCCCCATTGTTATACAATCTTCAATACAGAATACAAAAGTCATTACAGTAATCTTCAACCATACCACTACACACAGATACTCTTTGAACTAATAAAAATTGGGAGAATAAAACCGAAAAAACCATTCAACAAAGTTGTTGTCTATCACGACCCCTGTACCCTTGGTAGACAGAGTGGTATTTATGAAGAGCCAAGAGAGATATTAAAATCTATTCCTGATTTGAAACTTGTTGAAGTTCCTTTCTTTAACCGAAAAAATAGTGTCTGTTGTGGTGCCGGTTCTATGGGCTTATGGCGTGAATATGCAAATGAAGAGAGGCTCGTGAATTTGAGATTGAAACAACTCCTTGCCACCGGTGCCGAAGTAATCGCTGTTGCCTGTCCATATTGCCTCCAGATGTTTGAAGAGACCCTGAAATCAATGGATACAAACATTAAAGTAATGGATGTTGCTGAGATAGTTGCGGAGAGTGTATTGTAGACATAAGAATAAAATTTCTGTTTAACTTACGCATTGCAAAGATTTAACAGGGTAATTAATCTATGCGCGACATAAATCGCAAAAATCTAAAAAAATTATGTCGGCTATTGTGGTCAGCGAATCCCAATAAGGTAGATTTTCATAAAGACCGCATCTATATAATTCATCAGGTTCTATCCTGGGGTGAAATAGAAGATTTGAAGTTACTCTTCAGGATATATGGATTTGATGAAGTAAAAAAGGTTTTCATTAAATATCCTAAAAAAATATACACCTTTCCTTCATTAAAATTTGTTGAGATTATTTTAAGGACAAAGGCTGATGAATCAAAGTATCTCTCCTGCGTCATTGACTTTACTACCCGCAAAGAATAGAAAAGTACTCCAGAGGCTTTCTTCTGTTCTGGGTAGAAATGCCCGACTTTCTGGTGGCACAGCACTTATGTTTTATCTTAAACATCGCCGCTCATATGACTTTGATTTTTTCTTTTCAAAAAGCCTTGCCGTTAGCCACCTTGAACGAAAATTAATTAAATCTTCAGGACATGATGTTCGATTACTCTACGCCTCTTCTGATCAGATAAATATAGAGTGGAAAAATATACTTATATCTTTGATACATTTTCCTTTTATTCCGCTCGGCAAGACCTTACAAATTGGGATGATAAATATAACAAGTCTTAGGGACCTCGCATCAGAGAAAGTATATTCAATCGGTCGTCGCGAAGAATGGCGGGACTATGTGGACCTTTATTCAATTTTAATTAATGGTGCGCTTTCAATAGAACAGATCATCACAGATTGCAATGTTAGATTTGGCGAAGGTTTTTCAGAAAGATTATTTTTAAACCAGTTATCTGCAGTTTCTAATGTTCGGATTCAACCAATAGATTGGTTGTGGAATGAACCTCAACCAAAAATGATACATAAATTTTTTAGAAAACTTGTCCGTGATATAGTTAAACGGAAGATAAAATGAATACTTCTAAACCCAGAGATTTTATTAGAGAAATAATTGATGAACATAATCGCACCGGTCGGTTTGACGGTAGAGTCCATACCAGATTTCCCCCAGAACCAAATGGATATTTGCACATTGGTCATGCCAAGGCAATCTGTATAGATTTTGGCATCGCCGAAGAGTATGGCGGATTGTGTAATTTGAGATTTGATGATACAAATCCGACCAAAGAAGAAGTTGAATATGTAGAATCAATAAAAGAAGATATCTACTGGCTTGGCTTTGATTGGCAGGACAGGGAATATTATGCATCAGACTATTTTGAGAAACTTTATGAATTTGCACTTATTCTAATAAAAAAGGGTAAGGCTTATGTGTGTGACTGTTCACCAGAAGAAGTGCGTCAGATGCGTGGCACATTGACCGAACCAGGAAAAGAATGTCCCCATCGTAATCGTTCTGTAGAAGAGAATCTCAATTTATTTGAACGTATGCATGCTGGTGAATTTCCTGATGGTGCAAAAACCTTGCGAGCAAAGATTGATATGAAACATGGAAATCTGAATATGCGTGACCCGATAATGTATCGCATATTACATTCTACACATCACAGAACCGGTGATAAATGGTGTATCTATCCAACCTATGACTGGGCACATGGCCAATCCGATTCAATTGAAGGCATTACTCATTCAATATGCACGCTTGAATTTGAAGACCATAGACCTTTGTATGATTGGTTTTTAGATGAACTCGGAATTCATCATCCACAACAGATTGAATTTGCCAGACTGAATCTGACTTATACGATATTGAGCAAGAGAAAACTATTACAACTCGTAGAGCGCGGCTTTGTCAGTGGCTGGGATGACCCGAGGATGCCGACAATTTCGGGATTGAGAAGAAGGGGTTACACACCAGAAGCAATAAAGAGTTTTTGCGATGTCATTGGTGTTTCAAAGAATAATACAGTCGTTGATGTTGCATTACTTGAACACTGTTTGCGTGATGATTTAAATAAACGGGCACCAAGAAGAATGGCGGTTCTGCGACCACTCAAAGTTATCATTGACAATTATCCTGAAGGGCAGATTGAAAAACTTGATGCAATAAATAATCCTGAAGATATGAGTATGGGTATAAGAAAAGTTCCTTTCTCAAAGGCTTTATACATAGAACAGGATGATTTTCGTGAAGACCCACCAAAGGAATTTTACCGTCTTGCCCCGGGCAGGGAAGTGAGATTGAGGTATGCATATTTTATCAGATGCGTAAATGTAGTAAAGGATGATGCTGGCAATGTAATTGAACTGCACTGCACCTATGACCCGAAGACAAGGGGTGGTGATTCTCCGGATGGAAGAAAGGTTAAGGCGACTTTACACTGGGTTTCTGCTGAACACTGTATTAATGCTGAAGTTAGGTTGTATGATAGATTATTCAAAACTCCAGACCCAGATGAAGGCGGAAATTTTATTGATAATTTAAATCCTGATTCATTAAAGATTCTTCATAATTGTAGACTTGAGCCATCGCTTAATGATGCAAAAGTTGGTGAATTCTTTCAGTTTGAAAGGCTTGGCTATTTCTCTGTTGATAAAGATTCAAGACCTGAAAAACTGATTTTTAATCGCTCAGTCACAATCAAAGACACCTGGGCAAAGATAGAAGCAAGACTGAAAGGAGATAAATGTCAATTCGCATCTTCATAACCGGTGGCACATTTGATAAAGAATACAATGAGTTGAATGGGGAATTATTTTTTAAAGACACCCATATTCCTCAGATGTTAAGGCTTGGTAGATGCAGGGTTCCGGTAGAAATCAGAACCTTGATGATGATTGATAGCAGAAATATGACCGACGATGACCGTGAAATTATCGCCCGAAATTGTATTAATACAAAAGAGGATAAAATTATCATTACTCATGGCACTGATACAATGGTTGAGACAGCAAAATATCTTGCTGAGCGAGTAAAGAATAAGACCGTTGTTTTGACCGGTGCAATGGTTCCTTATACATTTGGTAGTTCAGATGGAATGTTCAATCTTGGTTGTGCACTTGCATTTGTCCAGGCATTACCACCGGGCGTATATATTGCAATGAATGGCCGGTATTTTACTCATAACAATGTTCGCAAGAACAAAAAGACCGGTGAATTTGAAGAATTGTAGCGGTCTGATTTATCAAACATCTTCAGAATGACAAAGAAAGAGACCTTAATAAGAGAAAAGATTGGAGTTATAATGGAGCCGTTCAGAGATTTTTTGAAAGGTGATAAACTGAGTATTGCAAAGATAATTACCAAAGTTGAGAATGATACGGATACAGAAATTCTCAATAAAATATACCCTTATACAGGAAAAGCATATCAAATCGGTATCACCGGACCACCAGGTGCGGGAAAGTCAACTCTGGTCAATGCAATAACCAAGAAATTGTTGAAAGAGAATTATAAAATCGGAATCATCGCTGTTGACCCAACTTCACCATTTTCAGGGGGAGCACTTCTTGGTGATAGAATCAGAATGGGTGATCTATCATTGCATAAAAATGTCTTTATACGGAGCATGGCAACCAGGGGCAGTTTGGGTGGACTTTCAAAAAAGACAAAGGATGTAGCATTAGTTCTTGATGCCGCAGGAATGGATTATATTCTGATTGAGACTGTTGGTGTTGGTCAGATTGAACTTGATATTGCACAGGTCTGTGATACAAAGGTTGTGGTTTTTGTCCCTGAATCCGGTGATTCAATCCAGGCGATGAAGGCAGGGCTTTTAGAAATCGCTGATGTAGTTGCTGTCAACAAAGGCGATAGAGAGGGGAGTGATGCACTTTTGACAGAGTTGAAATTTTCATTTGATTTAAGACCCAAAACTTCCTGGCATGTGCCAATTTTGAAAACGGTTGCTACAGATGAATCAGGAATTGATGAACTTGTTAGGGCAATAAAGATGCATGAAGTGCATCTCAAGAATAGCGGGGAATTAAAGAAAATTAGGAAATTGCGGATTTTGAATCAAATACATGAGTACATAGAATTAGAAATAAGAAGGCATTTGCGTGAGTCAGTGATTGATGATAAAGAACTTGATAGATTTGTAGAAAAAATACTTGAAAGGAAATTGAGCCCTTATAAAGTAGCAAAAAGAATCGTGAGGAGTTTAATAAACAATAAATGATATTTTGTTTTTTTTGGAGAAAACTGCATCTTGATCATTGTTTATCTCCATTTATTGTGCAGGAAAACAAGGAGGTGTGATGTCTAATTCAAAGAAAACACAATGGGAACAAAAGTATAAAATCTGCAAGGAGCGCGACCACAAATTTACATCAATTTCCGGTATTCCTCTAAAACCCCTGTATACACCTGATGACCTGCCCGATTTTGTTTACGAGCGCGACCTCGGTTATCCAGGTGAATTTCCATTTACCAGGGGTGTTCAAACAACAATGTATCGCGGCAGATTATGGACAATGAGACAGTTTTCAGGGATGGGAACACCGAAGGACACTAATAAGCGATATAAATATCTTCTGAAACACGGGCAAACTGGTCTCTCTGTTGCCTTTGATTTCCCAACACTTTATGGCAGGGATTCTGATGATCCTTTTTCTCACGGTGAAGTCGGGAAATGTGGGGTTGCGGTTGATACATTAAGGGATATGGAGATCATTTTTGATGGTATCCCGCTTGATAAAATATCAACCTCAATGACAATAAATCCACCTGCTGCAATGCTTCTTGCAATGTATATCGTTGTAGGTGAGAAACAGGGTGTGCCAGCAGAGATGCTTACAGGGACAATCCAGAATGATATGTTAAAAGAGTATCAGGCACAGAAGACCTGGATATATCCTCCAGGATCTTCAATGAGAATTATCACCGACATTCTTGCATACTGCTCAGATAATGTCCCAAAGTGGAATACAATATCAATCTCCGGGTATCATATCCGTGAGGCAGGTGCTACTGCTGTTCAGGAACTTGCCTTCACGCTTGCCAATGGATTTACTTATGTTGAGTATGGAATTAAGGCAGGTCTTCCAGTTGATAAATTTGCTCCCAGGTTGTCATTCTTTTTTAACTCGCATCTTGATTTCTTTGAAGAGATTGCCAAATATCGTGCGGCAAGGAGGATATGGGCAAAATTGATGCGCGAAAAATATAATGCCCAGGACCCACGTTCCTGGTTGATGAGATTCCATACCCAGACTGCTGGCTGCACACTGACTGCACAGCAACCTGAAAATAATATCGTTCGCACTGCATTCCAGGCACTTGCCGCGGTCCTTGGTGGAACACAATCTCTTCATACAAATTCTATGGATGAGACTTATGCGCTACCTACAGAGAAGGCAGTAAAGATTGCCTTGAGAACCCAGCAACTTATCGCCTATGAAACTGGTGTTGCAAATGTTATAGACCCACTTGGTGGTTCATATTACATTGAATATCTAACGAATGAAATGGAGAAAAGGGCGTATGAATATTTTGATAAGATAAATTCCCTGGGCGGTGTGCTACCCGCAATTGACAAGGGTTTCTTTCAGAAGGAGATTGCAAGAAGTGCTTATGAATACCAGCAGGCGATTGAAAGTAAAGAAAAATATCATGTAGGAATCAATGTATTTGAGGAAGCAGATAGACCTGATATTGAAATTTTGAAAATTCCGCCCGAAGTTGAAGTAGAACAGGTTAATAGTCTGAAAAAAATGAAACGAGAGCGAAACAACGCCAAAGTGAAGGAAAGACTAAAGGATTTGCGCAAGGCAGCAGAAAATGGAGAAAATCTAATGCCGAGAATACTTGAATGTGTTCGTGCATATGCTACACTTGGTGAAATGTGTAATACACTGAAGGAAGTATTTGGAGTCTATCGTGAACCGATTATTTTTTAAAAACGCAGGATCGCTACGCTTGCAGTATCGTTTAACTCGCAGAAAACGCAGTATCATCCGCCACGAAGATTGGCGGATTCGCAAGAGATTTTTTGGCGAGCCGAAGGCGATACTGCAACCCCGCACCTATTTTTACTGCAAAAGCAAAAATATAGCATTCAATCTTGTTTTTATGCCTTTCAATTTTTGTCTTTCTTATTTCTTAGGTGCGGGGGATACTGCGAATTCCGATTTTAGTCGGAATGATACTGCGAATGTAATGATCCTGCGCTGATGTTGGGAGGTTTTCATGAATAAAATCCGTGTTCTGGTTGGTAAACCCGGTCTTGATGGCCATGACCGCGGTGCAAAGGTTGTGGCGGCTGCATTGCGGGATGCAGGTATGGAGGTCATTTATACTGGTCTCCATCAAACCTGCGAGGCAATCGTTGAGGCAGCAATACAGGAAGATGTGGATGTAATCGGATTATCCATTCTTTCCGGTGCCCATATGACAATTTTTCCGAAAATCTTGAATCTCTTGAAAGAGAAAAAGGCAAGTATACCGGTAATCGGTGGTGGGATAATACCTCAGGATGATATAAAAAAGCTTGAAAAAATTGGTGTGAAAAAATTGTTTGGTCCCGGCACACCCACAGGCGAAATTGTTGAGTGGATAAAAAATAATGTTGGAGTGAAGGAAAAGTATATTGCAAGAGAAACAAGTTCACGAAAAAGCCGCAAGGTAAAATAGGAATTTTTGCCGGCTGCGAAGCCAATAAACTGTAGGCATTTTACCATTTAATCAAGGGGGTCTAAATGAGAAAAGGACAAATTCGTAAATCAGAAATATTGAAGAAAAGAAAAAGACGTGAAACAACAGACCGTTTACGTGTCAAGTATGTAAATGCAAGTAGTGAAGAAGAACGCAATGTAATACTACAGAAATTGATGAAAGTCAATCCGTATATTACCATTGAACAATTTCTCAAACCAATAAAAAAAATATTGAATGAAACTGAAAAACTGAGGTAGCCACTTGAAATTGGGAAAATTTGAATTGTTTTCTGTTTCTGATGGCTGTTTTTTCCTTGACGGCGGAACGATGTTTGGTGTTGTGCCGAAAATTTTATGGTCAAAGATAGTCCAGCCGGATGAATTGAATCGTGTTGAGATACCACTCAATTGCCTTTTGGTAAGGACCGGTGCTGCTAATATTCTCATTGATAGCGGTATAGGGAACAAACTTAACGAAAAATTGCTGGAAATCTACAGCGTCAAACAGGAAAAGAATTTAGAAGGCGAATTAAGAAGTCTGGGTTTGCAACCCGAAGATATTGATTTTGTAGTAAATACGCATCTGCACTTTGACCATTGTGGCTGGAATACAATTGCTTTTTCATCAGTTTCTCTAAACAAAAGGGGCGGGATTGAGCATAAGGCTGAGAAGGATAAAAATCATAGTAGCATGGCAATGCCAGCCTTTCCTAATGCAAAATATGTAATACAGAAACAGGAATGGTATGACGCAACTCATCCTAATGAACGGACCAGGGCGAGTTATTTCAAGGAAAATTTTGTACCATTAAAAGAATACGGACAGTTGCTCCTTGTGGACGGTGAATACGAAATAGTTCCCGGTGTAAAGGTAATAAACACGATTGGGCATACAAAAGGACACCAATCAGTGATGATTGAATCTGAGGGAAAGAAGGCAATATACTGGGGTGATTTCATACCGACATCAGCCCATATCAAGATTCCGTATCATACAAGTTTTGACCTTTATCCGATGGATCTTGTTGAGTTGAAGAAAAAATATCTCCGTCAGGCAATAGATGAACAGTGGCTTATGGTTTTTGAACACGACCTGAATGTAGTTTTTGCATATCTGGTTGAAGAAAATGGAAAACAGATATTAAAACCAATCCATAATTCAAATTCCAATACCCAAGACACCCGCAAATATTGAATATGTAAGACAATTGGTCAGATCTTCTGGTTCAATTGATTCCAATTACATTGAAGCCGATGAGGCTTTAGGCAAAAAGGATTTTCTAATGAGACTTAGAATTTGTAGAAAAGAATCAAAAGAAAGCGCTTATTGGCTTAGACTTATAGAATGCAATACTTGTGAGGATGATACAAAAAGAAAAATGTTAATTGATGAGGCGACGCAATTTGTCAAAATTTTTAATTCTATAATTGAAAAATCTAATTGAATTTTGGGATTTGGGATTTACGTATTGTTTGGGATTTGGTTCTTGGGATTTGGGATCTGATCGAATTTGTAGCGGTGCGATTCATCGCACAAATGTAGCGGTTTGATTTATCAAACAAAATAAGGAGTTGTTATGAAAATCAAAGACAAACTTAAACATCTTGAAGAACTTGAAAAACAGGCACTACTTGGTGGGGGAGAGGCAAGAATTAAGGCACAGCATGATAAGGGCAGGCTCACTGCTCGTGAACGTATAGATTTGCTACTTGATAAGGGAACATTCAGAGAGACCGATATGTTTGTCACCCATAGATGCACAGATTTTGATATGGATAAACAGAAAATATTGGGCGATGGAGTGGTAACTGGTTATGGAAAAATAAACGGAAGGAATGTCTGTATCTTTTCTGAAGATTTTACAGTCTTTGGTGGCTCTCTTTCAAAGGCTTATGCGGAGAAGGTCTGTAAGCTTCAGGATTTATCTATGAAGATGGGTTGTCCAATAATTGGACTCAAAGATTCTGGTGGTGCACGTATCCAGGAAGGTGTTGATAGCCTTGCAGGATATACTGATGTCTTTTTGAGAAATGTTCTTGCCTCTGGTGTTGTACCACAGATTTCTGCAATAATGGGTCCCTGCGCTGGTGGTGCGGTCTATTCGCCGGCAATGACCGATTTTGTAATAATGGTTATGGGCTCATATATGTTTTTGACCGGTCCGGATGTAGTAAAGGCCGCAACCCATGAAGATGTGACATTTGAGCAGCTTGGTGGGGCAATGGTTCATAATGAAAAATCAGGTGTTGCACATTTTGCAGTTGATAATGAAATAGAATGTATTGAATTGATAAAGAAACTTCTTTCTTATATTCCACAGAATAATCTTGAGGACCCACCACTAATTGAATGCACTGATGACATAAACAGAATGGATAAAGAACTTGATGAAATAGTCCCGGATAGTCCGACAAAACCCTATGATATGTATGAGGTTATTAATAAGGTTGTTGATAATGGCGAGTTTCTTGAGGTTCACAAACACTATGCAAAGAATTTGATTGTGGGATTTGCACGTTTGAATGGCAAAGCAATCGGTGTTGTAGCAAATCAGCCTGCGGTTCTTGCCGGCGTACTGGATTGTGATTCCGCAATGAAGGGTGCAAGATTTGTCAGGTTCTGCGATTGCTTTAATATTCCGATTTTGACCTTTGTTGATGTTCCAGGATTTCTGCCCGGCACGGCCCAGGAATGGGGCGGTGTGATAAAAAATGGGGCAAAACTTTTGTATGCATTCTGTGAGGCAACTGTGCCCCGTGTTACAGTTATTACACGAAAGGCTTATGGTGGTGCTTACTGTGTTATGAGTTCAAAACATACCCGTGCGGATATAAATTTTGCCTGGCCCAGTGGTGAGATTGCAGTGATGGGACCTGATGGTGCAGTGAAGATTTTATACAGAAAAGAAATTAAAGAGGCAAAAGACCCTAAGGCACTTGAAAAGAAATTGATTGATGAATATACAGATAAATTTGCGAATCCTTTCGTTACCGCGAGTAAAGGCTATATTGATGCAATAATCAGACCGAGCGAGACAAGGCCACGCGTGATTGAGGCATTTGAGATGATTGATAGTAAACGTGATACAAATCCTCCAAGGAAACATGGGAATATACCGCTATAATAGATGCAGGTTCACTTCGTTTGCAGGATCGTTTCACTTGCAGTATCGCTACGCTCGCAGTATCGTCCCTGCGGGATTTGCAGAATCATCCGCCAAACAAAGTGGCGGATTCGCAGGGTCATTTTATTCGCAAGTGCTACGAGGATTTAGAAATCTGGCAAATAGCATTGCGAATGCGATATGCTGGTAGAAATTAAGGAATTTAGATGGCAAGTGCCGGGGTATTCGGCACGATACTGCGTTTACTCCGAGTTCTGATTTATCGGGATGATACTGCAAATGTAATGATCCATTTTTTTGAACATTTATGTTAAAAAAAATCTTAGTTGCCAATCGTGGTGAGATTGCGGTGCGGATTTTGCGCGCCTGCCGGGAGATGGGTATAAAGTCAGTCACGGTCTATTCTGATGCAGACCGAACTGCCTTGCATACCCGTTATGCAGATGAGGCATACTATCTTGGACCCCCACCAGCAACAGAAAGTTATTTAAAGATAGAAAAGATTATTGATATTGCAAAAAAGAGCGGGGCAGAGGCAATCCATCCAGGATATGGATTCCTTGCTGAAAACACCCAGTTTGCAAAGGCAGTAGAAGATGCAGGGATTATTTTTATTGGTCCGAATTCAAAGGCAATAGAATTACTTGGGGATAAGATTGCATCAAAGATTACAATGGTGAAGGCAGGTGTTCCTGTTATACCTGGTAGTGAAGGCGAAATAAAAAATGAAGAAGATGCACTGAAGGTGATTGAAAGAATTGGTCTTCCTGTTTTGATAAAGGCAGCAGGTGGTGGTGGTGGAAAAGGGATGCGTGTTGTCCGTGATAAAAAAGAACTTTCTACCGCAATAAAACAGGCAATGGGTGAGGCTCAATCAGCATTTGGAAACCCAACGATTTTTATAGAAAAATTTCTTGAACAGCCAAGGCATATTGAATTCCAGATTCTTGCTGATAATTATGGGAATGTTGTGCATCTTTGTGAGAGGGAATGTTCAATCCAGAGAAGGCATCAAAAACTGATTGAAGAATCTCCTTCCGCAATAATGACACCAGAATTGAGAGAGAGAATGGGAGAGGCAGCAAAAAAGGCAGTGAAGGCAAGTGGATATAACAATGCAGGAACTGTTGAATTTATGGTTGATAAAAATAGAAACTTTTACTTTCTTGAGATGAATACCCGTCTACAGGTTGAACATCCAGTGACTGAATTGACTACGGGCATTGATATTGTCAAAGAACAATTCAAAATCGCTGCAGGGGAGAAGTTATCTTTGAGACAGGAAGATATAAAGATAAATGGTTCAGCAATTGAATGTCGTATTTCTGCAGAAGACCCTGAAAACAATTTTGCACCATCAACTGGTAGAATAATAGAGTTGATTGAACCTGGTGGACCTGGTGTGCGTGTAGAAAGTGGTATATACGAAGGATTTGAGATTCCAATTTACTATGACCCATTGATCGCAAAACTTTTGGTCTGGGCGCCGACACGTAGGGAAGCGATTGAAAGGATGAAAAGGGCACTAAAAGAATACACGATAAGGGGGATAAAGACCTCTATTCCTTTCCATTTACTTGTGATGGAAAATCCACAATTTGTTGCTGGTGATTATGATACAACTTTTATAGATAGAATCCTTGGTAAGATTGAATACAGAAAAGAGAATCGCCAGGTTGCCGCAATTGCGGCGGTTGTTGCAAAATTTCTACAGGAACAAAAAGCAGCGGTTTCCATAGCAAAATCTGCATCTGCAGGCATCAGCCCCTGGAAACTTGCTGGGCGCCAATCAATGCTCCGCAAATTCTAATTCTGTGTAGTTGCCTAATTTGCAGATACCAATGGTGAGAACTGGATAACCTTGTTTTATTCGCTTGATTATAATCTATCTTTGTTTATAATTAGACGATGAAAAAACTAAACAAGGATGAATTGAACAAAAAGATAGAAGAGATTTATCTTGCCCGATTGCGTCAAATGACCGGTGAGGAACGGATGAAACGAGCATTTGAATTATGCAGATTTGCCTGGAAAATTGCGGAACAGAGTATCCGCAATGAATTCCCTAACATTTCCAATGAAGAACTTAAGAAAAAACTGCAACAGAGGATATCTAAATGAATTTTGAAGAGGTTGTTTTAAAAGTTATAGAGATTTTGAATCAAATGGACATTCCATACTTTTTCACCGGAGCGATAGCGGTGGTCTATTATGGCGAGCCACGCACGACCCATGATATAGATTTGGTGATTGTAATAAAAGATAGCGATGTCAACACAATGATTGTGAACTTCGAAAAAGAGTTTTTCATAGATGAAGTATCCATTGAATCTGCAATTAAAGAAAAGAGTATGTTTAACGCTATGCATAAAGAAACTGGTTTCAAGGTTGACTTCTGGATTTTGGGTGATGATGATTTTAATCAAAAGAGATTTATGCGCCGCGTGAAAGTTGAAATTCTGGGCACAACAATGTATTTGCCTACAGCTGAAGATGCAATTATCAGCAAACTTGAATGGTTCAAAATGTCTGATATTGATAAACATTATTTTGATGCATTGGGAATTTATCGCATTCAAAAGGAAAAACTGGATATGCAATACATTGATTCTTGGTGTAAACAGAAATCAACCTTAGAAATGTGGGAAAAAATACAAAAGGAAGGCATATGAAAATCAAATTTATATATCTTGTATCATGTGTCCTGTATCTTGCTTCTATTGCCTTTGCACAGGTGAAAGTTGAGAATGTTCGGTTTGCTCAGCAGGAGGGTTCCAATCTGGTTGACATCTACTATGATCTTTCAGATACAGAGGGTGGCAAAGACTTTCTGGTTTCTTTAAGTCTTTCTCCCGATGGTGGTAGAACTTTTAGTATAATCCCGCGGACTCTTTCTGGTGACTATGGTTCAAAAATTACTCCAGGCAGAAACAAACATATTGTCTGGGATGCGGCTGCGGACTTTGACTCTTTAATTGGAGATAACTTTGCCTTTAAAGTCATCGCAAAGCGGGTAACGGCGACAAAGACCGGCCTTACTTTTCTTAGTAAAAATGCCCAAGGCTATGAAGAATACCGGCACGAGAAGACCGGGATAATTCTAATCAACATTCCGGCGGGTGAATTCTGGATGGGTTCGGTTCCTGGTGAGGTGATGATGATGAACATCCCCAGCACAAGGTCTATCTTGATGATTATTACATTGCTAAATATGAAATCAGTAACGAACAGTTTGAGCAGTTTGTCAGGGCAACCAGATATAAGACTGATGCAGAAAAAGAGGGCAAAGGCTGGACCTATGAAGGAGGCAAATGGGAAGAAAGAACGGGTCGGAACTGGCGTTATTACTATTCAGCAGGCAGAGAGAAACACCCAGTGGTTTTGGTCTCCTGGAATGATGCCCAAGCATATTGCGCTTGGGCTGGTTTGAGGTTACCCACTGAAGCCGAATGGGAGAAGGCCGCAAGAGGTGTTGATGCTAGGAAATATCCCTGGGGAAATACCTGGGATGCATCAAAATGTAACTCTTCTAACACAGATATTAGTGTTATGAGATCAAAAACCGGCTATGTTGACATGGGTTCAGGCAGAAGTACCACACCGGTTGGTTCATTTATCGGTGATGTTTCTCCTTATGGTTGTTATGATATGGCAGGCAATGTCTGGGAGTGGTGTGCGGACTGGTATGACAGCGATTATTATTCTGCGAGTCCTGATCGTAATCCAACTGGTCCATCATCTGGCGCCGATCGTGTGTTGCGCGGTGGGTCGTGGGACTTCGGATCCAGGCTCTGCCGCGGGGCGGGTCGGTTCGGGGGCGAGCCTGCGGCCCGGAACTCCGACGGCGGGTTTCGTGTGGCGTCCTCCCCATAATTTTTAGAATGTCTGTTAATCTGACCATCTGTTTCGCGACAAATTTAAAATGATAGAAAAACTGCGGATATTTCATCGTATAGGAATTTGAAAAATTCCTATACGAAAATAATGAAATTTTTCATTATAGAAAATAAACGGCGACAAGATGCCACGAAGTGTCACCCTGAATCATGTCACCCTGAATTTATTTCAGGGTCTCAAAAAGTAATGATTTTTCAGACACCGTCCCGAACTTGTTTCGGGATGCTGAAACAAGCCTGAAAGAGAATGAGATGCTGAAACAACCCGTGAAACAATCACTGAAACAAGTTCAGCATGACAAATCCTAATTGCGACACAGCCTCTAAACTATTACGGGATAAGAATGGTAAGATAATGCCTATTGACTATTTGCTGTTTAAGGATAAAATAATTTATGACAAGCTACATTAAGAAGGTTTGCTTATATATAGAAACATCGGTTTTCGGATTTTATTATGATAATAAACCTGAAAATCGTATTAAGCGAGATACGACTGTAGCGCTTTTTGAACAAATTGAGAAAGGTTTTTTCGATGGTCTTTACAGTGATATCACCATTGCTGAGATTGAAAGAGTTGAAGATAACATAAAAAAACAAAAGTTATTAGCTTTAATATCAGATTTTGGTTTGCACAAAATTGTAATGCCTCCGGAAGATGAATTACAATTGCTTGCTAATTTATTTCTCGAAAAACAAATTATACCGTATGACAAAAAAGATGATGCACTCCATTTGGCATTGGTTATTCTATCGCCGCAAATTGACTATTTTGTGACCTGGAATTGCAAACACCTTGCAAATGTTAATATTTTCAGGAGAGTAAAATCAGCCAGTCTGTCATTAGGTTATGAGGTCAAATTTGAGATGGTAACACCAGAGGAGGTAATTATCTATGAAGGAATATAAAGATTGGTTAGAAGAAGTATGGGAAATAAAGAAGAAAATTGCTGAAGAGACGAAAACAATGAGTTTTGGTGATTATCTTAAGTATCTAAATAATCTTGCCCAAAAAGCCGAAAAGAGATTAAAAACAATAGAGAAGATAGAGAAGAGTTGATTTAGAGTGCATTGACCGTATCAATGACGGCAGTGTTTTTGTGAAGGGTACTGTCAAAAATAATATGGTAAAATATGAAAGACAATAATGGATGATTGAGAGGGTGGAATAAAAGGTTGTCTTTATGATTAACTGGATGCCAGACTTTAGTCTGGATTTAGGCTAACCTCTGGTTCCGTAAGAACCATCGGTTCTGCAAGAAAGCCTAACACCCAGTAAATGTAGGGAGAGGGTTTGCCCCGTTAAATAAGCCTTTAGAAAAAGGGGTTGGCATTCCGAAATCTTTTATTTAACGGGGCTTGCCCCTGTCCGAAAAAATGTAGTTGCCCAATTTATTGGGCAATGCCTGATGAATAATGTGATCCCTGAAATAAATCATGTCATCCTGAATTCATTTCAGGACAGGCAACTACAATTTTTGGAAAACTAAAGAGGCTCTGTCATAACCCCATTCTGTCCCCCTGAATCCTGGCCCGAATTTATTTCGGGCTTATTTCAGGGTCTCAAAAAGTAATGATTTTTCGTGATGCTGAAACAAGTCTGAAAGAGAATGAGATGCTGAAACAAGTTCAGCATGATATTATTCAGTCCATGGTTCAGCATGACAAATACTAATTGCGACACAGTTTCTTTAGTTTTTCCCATAAATCAAACATTTGTTTGATCCG
>JBNAVN010000037.1:0-25661 GCA_049700315.1 bacterium | reverse complement strand
AGATATCATCAAAGCCGGCACCATAAGAAAGCGTGGTTCCGACAATGATATATCCTAAATCATTTGTTTGTGAAACTGAAGTACCTACATCATATTCAGTTCCCCCGTAGGTTTTTGTCCAGAGACTGTCCCCAAGAGAATCAACTTTGATTAAATATACATCACCACCACCCATTCCTTCATCAGTGTAGCCGGTTATGATGAAGCCATCGTCTACGGTTCCCTTTACACCGAGCGCAGCATCATAGCCTGAGCCACCGTAAGTTTTTGTCCAGACGGCATTGCCTTCCAAATCGGTCCTTACTAAATACACATCATGTAAGCCATTGCCAAAGGAATTGGTGAAGCCAGCAAGAAGGTATCCATTTGCTATCTTGACCATTGAATAAATACCATCAAAAGAATCACCGCCGTAAATTTTACTCCATAAGGTATCACCAAGTGAATTAGTCTTTATTAAATACATATCTGAAAATCCTGCTGAAGAGGTGGTAAGACCACCAATTATGTAACCACCATCTATTGTCTCTTCAACTCCATATCCCTCATCATCGTTGGGCCCGCCATACCACTTTATAAATGTTATCTGCGCTTGTAGGGGATAATAAATTACCGCTAAAATAATCAGCGACAATTTTCTGAAATTTATCGCCATAGATGCCTCCTGATAGGAATGTTAAATGGAGATGGGCACATAGAATGCCCATCTCCACTATTTTTTGCTTAGTAGATAAGTAATCTCTTTTTAATCACAGTATCACTTGTACTAAACTGAGCGAAGTAAACTCCACTGCTGATGCCTATTTTTTCAGGAACAATCTCAAGCCGATGGTATCCGAAACTACTACCCTCACTTATTTTGGCAACCTGCCTTCCCGTTATATCATAAATTTTTATGCAGACCTCGGACTGATTCGGAACTGTATAAGCAATGGTCACTTTATTCTTACGCGATACTACATTTGGGAATATTACAAAATTCAGTGGAATTCTATGTATAACATACTCATCGCCCTGCTTCCCGCTTTTATTACCAATTATCTTAATGGAATCAAAACCGGTGAATTCTTTTTCGTTTAAGAGTGCTGTAACGAGAGTTAAATGCACATCGCAAGGAGTATTGATATTACCCAGAGTATAAATGACTGAATCTCGAGAAAATTTCAGCATAAGATCGGGGATACCATTATTGTTATAATCACCGATTTGGTAATGGGTTGTGTCAGGATTCACAACGAACCATTTGTATTGTAAGTAAGTCTGGGAAAGGTCAATATCTGACGGTGAAAAGTTAGAAGGTAATTCCACAAAGCAAGTAATCCATCTGCCTTGACTTTTGAGATTTAATACGCTTGGTTTTATCTCAATTTCTGCAGGGTAAGTAACCTTCATTGATAAATGAGTCGAATCGGTTTGTGTTTGATCATCAAGTGCAGTTATTTTAATTTTGAAGGAGTTTTCTTGGTCAATGTTAGCATCGGGTGGAATAGGGACTATAAAAGATAAAGCAGTATCTTTTTGAGCACCAAGAGGAAAAGGTAGGTTTGAATAAATCATTGACCAACCAAGGGAATCATTGATTGAACACGAGAGGGTATGTTCACTCAATCCTGCGTTCACCACGCGAAAATAGAAGAGAAGATTTGTACCAGGAGCCCCTACATATTTTTTATTCAATGGCAATATGTTAATATCGCCGATAGGAGCTTGCATAAAGATGATTTCACTAAACTGTGCGCCTGGCGCAGGAAGTATGCCTGTTCCATCTGGATTCCACCTTGTGAGGATTTTTATTCTAATATACCTTTTCAGTAATGCTTTATTCCATCCCTCAGGGAATAAAGGAACCGCACAACTATTCCCATTTCTAAGAGGTGGAAAATTTACACGAGTTATCACAGTGTCAATGGTTCCATTATCCAAATGTCCAACGGATATTTCAATTTCTCTTGGATTACAGCAAACGGGCACATTTCTTGAAATTAAGACAAGATGGGTTAACGGAGTTGCACATCCTCGGTCGTAGACAATATAATTATCTTCGTTTGAGCATAGAGTATATGTTGAAAAATCATCATCAATCGTGCGATCCGGGGAGAGATAATTGTCAAATCCTGAATAATCAAACACCTGTTCGTAAAGCTCACCGTAGCTACAAGTTCCAGTACCATAAAAATCACCGGCCGTAGTCCTCAATCGCCAGTTTACTGGAAGCGGTAATTGCCAGCCCCAGTAAGTCCACGCAGGGAAAATTGCGCGTCTACCAGAGGGTATATAATAATAAGGAGCAACCGCCCACCAATCTACTTGTCTGTTATAGGCACCATAGATCGCTTTGGTCCAGCCCAAGTAAATCTCTCCAGCCTCATTATATGGAGCGCTTGCTCCAGCAATTAAATAACGAGGTTCGCTCGTGAGAAATTTAGAATCGAGACCCTTAACCCGGGCAGAAACTCCTATATCAATGAGGTAATAGTCGATACGGTATTGACAGTAATTCCAAGGTGGCCAAGCCCTATGTCTCTTATGATAATTACGAATTATCGGATCGCTTAAAACCTCAAAGTGTACTTTGGAAGTATCGTTAGCCGCATTAACATCTGAAGGATTATCAACAATTATTACCGCGATGTAATGTCCCACTATGGGCAACCAGCGGTCAAATTGAACCCTAATTGCATTATAAGGCTGAAGTTCAGACACCATTTTAGTAGAGGCATATATAATTGAACCAGTGGTATCTGTGATAATGCAGCGAATTGCGAAAGTATCTTTGTTTGTGCCATAATTTTTTATCCTCGCCTGTGGATAGAGCGTATCATATATAGTTATCCTCGGTTGAGGATCTTATATTGATACTATGCCAACATCACACAACAGCAATACCCGCGGCACGAACACAAACAGATGAGCATTATGCGCTGTGCCACCATAGATGTAGTTATCTTTACCAACGGTTAAGCAGCGGATTCTATTTTCGTCGCTGACTGCAACTCCGTAATCACGAGGATTATTATCTGGGGTTGTTCCTGGGTCCCAGGGAAGTCTTGGGTCATAACTTACAAAATGACCATTCGCACCACCGATATAGATTCTGCCCTTATTACCTGTAGTTATTGACCAAATCCCGGGTGGCGCAACAACCTGACCAATATCTGTGAAACTACCGGTCGCTGGGTCATAACAGAATACTTTGGCATAATCATAAATGCCGACATCATAAGCGTAACCGGTACCACCATAGATCTTTCCATCTTTTCCAGTGGCAACATCATATATAATTGCCTCTGAAGGAACAGATGGATTTTGAATTGCGGAACCTAAATCGTAAGGATTGTTTGAAGGTGTATTTCCTGGATCCCAAGGCAGTCTTGAGTCATAAATGAAGAAGTGGGCGCCTATGCTTGGTGTCTTATAACTTCCGCCATAGGTTTTTCCATCAAGACCAGCAGTGGTAATTGTCCAGACATTTGAAACGCCGGGTATTAGTTGACCCAGGTCGGTTATTGCATCTAATGGCAGTTCAACTGCCAGAGATAAGCCCACAAAAAGGCTTACAGTTAATATTAGATATTTAATGGTTGCCATTTTAATCCTCGTTGTTTAAGGCAAATGAAAACCCTGGGCATCTCGCCCCCTCGGTGTAAGGTCTCACCCCTTATCCGAGGCCAATTTATCCCGCATTTGCCTCTCCAGAAGGATTAAAGAAGAATCGTGAAGTGAAGTCTTTCCCTATGGCGATTTATAGCCTTCAAATTTCTCCTTGATTTGAATCTCTATTATAGATTATATGCAAAATTTTCAATTTGTCAAGGGCTCAGCACGGTTTAATCCTACCTTCCAATTCTTTTACTGATTTGCAACGAACTTACCTTTGACAAAGCACAAAAAATGGCTTGAGTGCAAATATGTTTAAATTGCCTTATTTATGTTTATAAAATAACCACTTAATCCCTTTGAAAATCAAGACTTTTCAACTATGTTTATTTTGTAAACAATTTTAAATATCCACCCTTGAAAAAACCTCTGAAAAATCGTGAGTTTTTCAGCTTTATGTCAGGCACGGTTTTTGCATATATTAGAAATAGAGGTTAATATGAGATGCCCATTCTTAGAAGAGGTTTTGGTCCAGTACTGCACTGCCTGTGCAGTGAAAAAGATGCTTCCCAAGGATAGATTAGTAGATGCTAATCCTTGTGAGGCAAACTATAATGAGTGTCCAATCTATAAAGAATTTTTGGCAAAAGAAGAAAAGATAAAAAAGGAGCGAAAAATGGCAGAAATTAGTGAAAAAGAGAATCTTTGTATCTGGGCAAAGGCAGGCGTTATTTCCTACCGTATATGCACATCTGATTACGATTGTAGGAACTGTGCCTTTGACCAGGCATTGAGTGATGTAAGTGGTGGGTATGTTGAATCACCAATGGTTGTTGAGGCAATAAAGAAACTAAAGCAATTACCTGCTGATGAACGAAAGTGTAGATATATGCTCACTGGAGATTTTACTTACAAACTCTGTTCTAACAATTACGAGTGCTGGCATTGCGCAGTTGACCAGTATATCCAGGATATGATTGAGGCAAATCCATATTTGAGAAGGAGAAGGGAACGTGAGGCTAAGAAAGAGAAGAAGATAAAAGGATTTGCGTTCCGTGAAGACTACTACTACACACCAAATCACATCTGGTTAAAGTTTGAAGGAGAACTTGTTAAAGTAGGAATTGATGACTTTGCCACCAAGATAATTGGCAGGATTGACAATATAAGAATTTCAACAAAACGGTCAATTGAAAAAGGTGAAGTGTATGGAGAATTGGGCAGTGGTAATCGCATTGTAAAATTAAAACTACCATTTAAAACCGAGATTGTAGACATAAATGAAATAACAAGGTCACAACCTTCTGTAGTAGAAAAAGACCCGCACAACCTCGGCTGGCTTATAAAGATTAAACCGCCAAAGGAAATTGAAGAACTGAAAAAGGGAGATAGTGCAAGATCCTGGCTGGAAAAGGAATTTGATCGTCTCCACGAAGAGTTTGAGCAGGGTATTGGCTTAACAATTTCTGATGGCGGTGAAATCGCATCTGATTTGGACAAGCACCTTACTGATGAACAATGGAATAAATTAATCCACAAGTTCTTGGGCTAAGTAATCCTGCTTATTTCAACTCTGTCTGTTCATACAGCCAATATAAGATATTGGTGGCTACTTGTTATATTTTACTACTGGTTTTCCGTTATTTGTAGTATGATTTTTCCTGATTTGTAGAAATTAATCAGATTTGCTTCCTGCATAACCTCATTCGCACCCGATTCAATTGCCTTCAGCCTAATTTCAGAAATTCTAAATAGTTTTTCAACTTCATATGGTTGTCTGCCAAAGCGGTCAACTATTTCATCTTTGAGTACTTTCAGTTCATAATCAGATTGGACTTCCATCAATCTTTTATAGATAGCGGTCCGTTCATAAGCGCTGGAAATATAATTAGAAGGAATGTATCCAGCAATTCTCAAATTAAGCACCGGCTCAAATGAGACTTTTTTACCCTGTAATTCCTGAACAACATTACTAAGAATTTTAATATAATGGTGATAACCAATTGAATTGACAAAACCAGATTGCTCCTTGCCGAGGATATTACCGACCCCGCGAATCTCCATATCTCTTATTGCCAATCTAAAACCAGAACCAAGGGTGGTATAGGAAATGAGTGCACTCAACCTCTTTTTTGCTTCTTCAGTCAATTTCCGCGCGGGTATGACAAAATAGGCATAACCCTGAACTTCAGAACGACCTACCCTGCCCCGCAGCTGGTGCAAATCTGCAAGACCGAATTTGTCTGCTTCATTCACAATGATTGTATTTACTCTGGGCATATCAAGTCCAGATTCTACGATTGCTGTAGATAATAGCAAATCGTATCTACCTTCCAAAAATTCAATCATCTTCTTTTCGCTTATTTCTGATTTGATTTTGCCATGGAGCAAACAGATCTTTAGTCCTGGCACAAGATTTTGTAGTCGATTTCTCACAGTTTCAATGGTCTGAATTCTATTATGAACAAAAAATATCTGACCCCCGCGGCTCAACTCAAATTGAACAATCTTTCTTATTTCTTCATCATCAAAATGCATCACCCGGGTAACAATTTCTTTTCTGCCCAGGGGAGGAGTATGAATAACAGAAATGTCTTTCAGTCCTGAAAGGCTCATATAGAGTGTGCGGGGTATTGGCGTTGCTGAAAGATAAATGATATCAACCCCATGCTTTATTTTTTTGATTTTCTCTTTCTGCAGGACGCCAAACCGCTGTTCTTCATCAATGATCAGAAGTCCAAGATTTTTAAATATCACATCCGGCGCCAGCAGGCGATGTGTACCAATAACGATATCAATCTTACCCTCGCTAATTTCTTCAAGAATTTTGGTTAGCTCATTTTTCGTTTTGAATCGTGAAACCATTTCAATTCTTACCGGGAAATTTTTCAATCTCGTCAAAAATGTATTATAATGCTGGAATGCAAGTAGCGTTGTAGGACAAAGTAACATTGTCTGTTTGGAATCCAGCGCAGCCTTGAATCCTGCCCGGAGTGCAATCTCAGTCTTTCCAAAACCCACATCACCGCAGATAAGCCGTTCCTGAGGCATTGGTGATTCCATATCTTTCTTTACATCATCAATTGCCTTTCTTTGATCTGGTGTCTCTTCAAATGGAAAGCCTGCTTCAAGTTCTTGCATTTCAGCACTGTCTTTTGAAAATGCAAAACCCGGGCTCAGCTTCCTCCGTGCGTAAAGACCTACAAGGTCATGAGCAAGAATCTCTGTCGCTTTTCTTACCCGTTCTTTTGTCTTAAGCCATAAATCACTCCCGATCCTGCTCAGTTTTGGCGGTCTGCCTTCGGCTCCAACAAATCGCTCAAGTTGATTCAATCTTTCAACAGGTAGATATACTTTGTCTGCATGAGCATAATCAATGCGCAGGCATTCCACTTTCTTCCCTTCAAGGTCAATCTGAACCAAACCTTTAAACTGACCAATGCCGTAGTCATTGTGAACCACATAATCATCAATTCTTAAACCTTTTAAATCATCAATGAACAATCCCTTAAAACGCTCTTTTTTTCTCGGGAGATATCCAAATATATCCGATTCACAAATATATACGGTTTTTTCGTCGGTATCAACAAAACCTTCTTTCAAATCAAGAGGTATAAAATTTATTGGTCCGAGAACTGACTCAAGATGCGAAACAAGAGAAGGTCTAATCAAGAATTTGTAAGTGTAGTCTTTCTGGGTGATGTCATTTCTTAATGATTTGAGATCTCCAAAATACCTTCTTATGGGGGCAAGGTGAAAATTAATTTCTCCGGGTATCTGTAGCACCAATTGCGCGTGATCAAGTTCCAATGTTTTTTCAGTTATGATAATACTTTCCCTTCTTATGGACTCCTTCAGGGTTGAAAAAGAATTCAACAGTGCAAGCTTTGCAGAAAATCTTTCAATTAACGCAACAGAACGTTGAGTTAGGGCATTGAATCTTCTCATTGATGAAACGACATCGCCTTCCAATTCCATTCTGATTGGTTCAGAATCAGGAAAAAAGAAATCAATGATGCCACCCCTAACTGCATATTCACCTGGTTCTTCTACTGTTTCTTCCCGCTGAAGCCCACTGGCTGAGAGCCGGTACAAAAATTCTTGCAAATCAATGGTTTTTCCCGTGACAAGTTCAAAATTTTCTTTTAGCCTCAGTCTCTTTTTCATAAAGTCTTCGCTTGTAATTACTATCTTCGCAGGCTCAAGAAAGGGATTTTGCTCATCAACAATATTCACATCAGAAATATTGTCCACAATTTCCCCACCATATCTTTCAATATTGTTTTTGTCTGTAACATAGACTAAAGGAATCCCCTTCTTTGCCATTTCAATAATGAACAGAGATAACGCAGAACCAGAAAAACCAGAGATAGAGACTATCTTCTTTGATTTCAACATTTCAATAATCTTATCAATTTCAGGGAAGAATATGAATTCATTCATAAACAATCTTATTTTATCCCTGCCAATAGAAAAGTCAACCCAAAAATAAATTGATATTCTCAATGTCTGAATGTAATAATCAAAGGACTTGATTTTTTTTGTATTATAGTTATAATTTCTTTATGAATAAAAAAACTACAAAAACAAAAGAAAAAATACTCAGTTCAATGATAAGTTTTTTGCCTCAGAAACTTGTTGCCCGCAGAGTTTCAGAAGAAAAAACCAAACCTTCAGAAAAATTCCAGGCAGTACTTCTCTTCGCTGATATTTCGGGCTTCACCGCAATGAGCGAAAAACTTGCACGATTAGGAAAAGAGGGATCAGAAGAGGTCAATAAGATAATAAATCGCTTCTTTGACCCGCTAATAAAAATTATTTACAAATGGAACGGTGACATTTATCGATTTGGGGGTGATGCATTTCTTGCCTTCTTTCCGGAGAAGTCTGAACAATATCCAGCAAGCCAAAGAGCAATAGTCGCAGCCTGTGAAATTCTGAATTTTGTTAAGACCCATTCCGTAACCGAAACTAAGCTTGGTAAGTTTAGAATCAAGGTCCATATTGGTCTAACCAAAGGAATTGTATATTTTCAGGACCTGCACAATAATTTTTTCCTTGGAGGAAAGAGCGTAAATTACCTTATGCAAATGATTGATCTTGCAGGTCCAGGCGAAATCGTTGTGAGCCCGGAGGTCAAGAAGGAACTTGCTGATGTCGTTTTTGAACAAAAAGATGGTGTCTGGAAATATATTTATATGAAAAGAAAGATGCCCGAGCCAAAATCAGATAAAATTGAAGACCCGTTAGCAAAGATCAGAGACCGCGTTGGAGAATTGATGACCTATATTCCTGATTGGTTAGTAAAAAGGATTGAATTAAAACCATATTTTGACCATAAAGACGGTGAACACAGAAAGATTGCTGTCGTATTTCTGCATTTTTCAGGAATCAATTATGACCACAATCCCAAAAAAGCCGAAAAGATTCTGAGCAACTTTTATAAAATTGTTGACGCAACAACACGAAAATACGATGGCTGGACAAACGCACTTGATATCTATAAAGACAGTGAAAGGATTCTAACAGTATTTGGTTTTCCTGTTGCCTACGAGGACGACGAAAAAAGGGCGGTGCTGTTCACTTATGAGATACTAAATCACCCTGCCTTAAAAAACTTGAAACTTAGGGCAGGCATAAATTCTGGTTCAATCTTTGCAGCACCAGTGGGTAATGAATTGAGAAGAGAGTATGCTACGCTTGGCGATGCAGTAAATCTTGCCGCAAGACTGGCAGCAAAGGCAGAAAATAGCACAATCGTGGTCAGTGAACCGATATTTAACAAAGCATACGCAATCTTTGATTACAAATTTTTGGGTGAAAAGGAATACAAAGGGAAAAAAAGTAAAATCAAAACTTTCACACTAATCAAAAAGAAGCAGGGTGAAAAGAAGGCATTGAGTAGATGGATTTCTGAAAGTGAAAAGATTGTTGGCAGAGAAAATGAGATTAATGAGATAAGGAGATTGATAAATTTGTGCATTAGGGGCAAAGGACAGATTCTCAGCCTAACTGGTGAACCGGGCATAGGAAAATCAAGATTGGTCCAGGAACTTATGAAATTATCAGAAAAAACAGGATACCACATATTCAAAGGCAATTGCATTTCCTATGGCAGTGCTTTTTCCTATCATCCCTGGATTGATATTCTCAACGATTTCTTCAATATTTCTCCTGAGGATTCAATCAAGATTAGAGCTGAAAAAATTAAGAAACAGTGTATGATGGTAGACAAAAAACTCGTTGATTGGCTACCAGTGATTGGTGAAGTGATTGGTGTACCCTTTTCCGAAACAACCCTTACGAAATATCTGGATGCAAAATTGAGAAAGCAAAGAGTATTTGATATTATTTTTGATTTCATAAAATTTGTCGCCCAGAAAAAACCAGTAAATTTGATAATTGAAGACCTGCATTGGGCTGATACTGCTTCAATGGAACTTGTGAACTACATTGGTAGAAACATTGAAGAATTACCAATACTTTTCACCCTTGTCTATCGCCCCTTAAAGAAAAAAGAGGAATTTAATGAAAAAACTTGGACAACCGAAATTGTCCTCAAAGAACTCTCAAAAGAGGCAAGCCTTGAACTCGTTGGAAATCTTCTCAGCATTAAGGAAATTCCTGATGATTTGAAAAAAATAATCGTCAACAAATCACAGGGGAATCCTTTTTATATTGAAGAACTGGTGAAGTCATTGATTGAGCAGGGTTATGTAATTGAAGAAAAGGGAAGGTGGCAATTCAAGGGTGATATTAAAATGCTCCAATTACCTGACACCGTAGAGGCCGTAATATTATCAAGGATTGACCGACTTGAACTTCAGGATCGGGATGTGCTTCAAGTTGCGTCAATTTTGGGCAGAGAATTTGACGAGTTCTTGCTTAAAGGCATATATTCAGAAAACAAAGTGCTAAAAAAATCCCTCAATAATCTTGAACGACTTGATTTGATAAAACAACAGAAGGGAGGAAAACAAAATAAATATTTTTTCAAGCATATCCTCACCCAGGAAGTTGCCTATGGAACAATTTCATTTGCACGAAGACAGGAACTCCATCGCCACACAGGAACATTTATTGAATCTCAATTGAAAGAAAGGAAAGAAGAATTTTTGGGGTTACTCTCCTACCATTTTTATCAAGGTGCAGACTATGACAAATCCCTGCTTTATTCTGTGGAAGCAGGTGAAAAAGCAAAAAAGGTCTATGCCAATGAGGAGGCGATTGAATTTTTCACAAGGGCGATAGATTCTTACGAAAAACTTGAGGGAACATTAGGTAGGAAAGTATCATAGTTGACCAAATACTCAAGAAAAAAACTTTTAACTAAAGCTTTGTTGGGCAGGGCACAAGTTCTCAGTTTAATAGGTCAAAATAATCTGGCACGAGCAGATACTTACATTGGTATTGGATTATCAAGAATATCCAAAGATAGGCACCTTCTCGCTGATTGTTTTTTACAACTTGCTGAAATCTACAATTCTCTATGCAACTATGATAGAGGTTTAGATGCAGCAAAAAAGGCGCTAAGAACCTATCATCAACTAAAAGATCAGAAAGGAATCAGTGATGGCCTCTGCATCGTTGGTTATGCGTATAGTTGTTTGAGTGATTACAAGAGAGCACTTGGATATTATAAAAAATCATTGAAGACATGTAAAAAAATTGCAAACCTTGAAGGTCAGGGGGCAAGTTTCGGTAATATCGGATATATCTACAGCCTTTTCGGTGATTATGAGCAGTCACTCCAAAATTATAACAAGGCATTAAAAATTGAAATAAAGGTTGGCGATCTTTTTGGCCAAGGATATGAACTAAATAATATTGGTTATCTTAATTATATATTAGGCAACTATGTTCGGGCACTTGAATACTTCAATAGGTCTGCAAAGATAAGAAAAAAAAATTGGAGACCGTAAAGGCCTTGCACAGTGTCTCCATAATATAGGTTTTATTTGGAGTCTCTCCGGTTATTACAGTCGCGCGCTAATATTTTACAATGATTCTTTAAAAATCTCCAAAGAAAGTGGCGATCAATGGGGGCAGGCAAATACTCTTACTACCATTGGAGCTGTTTATGATGTTTTTGGGGAATATACAAAAGCCCTTGAACATTACAATAAGGCTTTAATGATATACCAAAAAATTGGAGATCTCCGTGGCAAGGCAATTAATCTCAATTATATCGGAAAAGTCTACATTGAATCGCACGACTTATCAAAGGTAAAAGAATATCTTGAAATTGCAGAAAAGATTGCCTGGAAAATCAAGGAAAAGAATGTTCTGGGGAGAATTTATATTTCATTTACGGAATTCTGGTTTCTAAGTAATGATTTTAAGAAAGCAAAAAGATATTCCAAATTATCATTGAGAATTGCTGAGGAATGTAATTCAAAGCAAGGCAAGGCCGAGGCAATTCTTTTGCAGGCAAGGATTGAAACAGCAGATACCAGATGGCAGATAGCTGATTACCGATTTAAAGAGGCGATTAAAATCTTTGAAGAATTAAATCAGCCTTTTGAACTGGCAAAGGCGTATTTTTATTATGGTGAAATGATGAAGATCCGTGAAACGTGGAACGAGAAACGGGAAACAGAAAAGGCAAACAGATATCTAAAAAAGGCAAAAGAGATTTTTGAAAGAATCGGGACAAGAGAATGGCTGAAAAAATTTACAGGAGGATTTTAAGTTGTCTGATTTACCCCGTTAGATATATAACCGTTAATGAGAATAGAAAAATTACCGGTTTATAGGATTAATTATTATCTAACGGGGTTTATCACACAAAACCCAATGGATTTGGCAACTACAAATCCGGCTCTGATTTTTTAGGTAATTTAGGTATTTGGGACATTTAGGTGTTTATTATTACGCCACTGCCACACCCAGGACAATTGAATTCAATTTTGTCTCGGCATCATCCGCACGTGAAAGGAGAACCACAGGTTTGCTTGCTCCCGCAACAATCCCTGCTGCCTTTGCCTTTGCAAAATATATCAATCCCTTTGCCCAGATGTTACCCGCTGAGATATTGGGCATTAAGATAAAATCAACATCACCGGAGATTTCACTCTTTATTTTTTTATGCTGGGCTGATCCCCTTGAAACTGCAACATCAAAACCAAATGGACCTTCAATGATCGCATTGGGAATCTCACCGTTCTTGTTCATTTCCACAATCTTTGTTGCATCAACTGTTTCAGGCATATCCGGATGGACCGCCTCACTCGCGGCCACAAGTACAATCTTTGGTTTTTTGATGCCCAGACCGTTCATCAACCATATTCCATTATTAATTATGTCTACTCTTGTTTTCAATTCCAACTTTGGATTCATGCCACCATCAGACATAAACAATAATTTGTGATAACCCGGGATCTCAAGGACTGCAATATGGCTTAGAATTTTCCCGGTTCTTAATCCATAATCTTTATCAAGGACTCCTTTTAAGAATGTGCTTGTTGAAATCATCCCCTTCATCAAGAAATCACCCTTTTCTTTTACTATTGAAATACCTGTTCTCAGTGCCTCTTGCTCATCATTGATATCTATCAGTTCCACATTTTTTAGATCAAGCGCTACTTTGTTACTTATTTCAATGATTGCGTTTTTATTGCCGATAAGGTATGCGCGCTCAAGCAAATCCTCTTTTATCGCCAAATTGATACCCTCAAGCACAGGTTCGTCTTCTGCCTTCACAACAATACAATTTTTTTTACCTTTGTTTTTTGCAAAATTAAGAAGTTCATGGAAGTTCTTCATTTTTCTCCAATTTGTTCATACAGGGGCAGGCCCTGTCCTGTATTTTCCCTAATCAAATTCTGATTGATATAGTTTTGAAATCGGAATCCCTATAGAATAATCACCAATCCTTTCCAAAATCCTTTTCAAATGCATCAGTTAGTTTTGCACCCCAATTTTCAAGTGCTGCCAGTTTTCCAACAAAAAACCTCAAGACTGGTGGCTCAAAGACAAACTTCAGACCTTTGATTAAATTCTTGTGTTCATAAAGCCACTGCAGTCTTTCAATTATGTATTCAATGTGCGAAATAGAATAGACTCTTCTTGGTATTGCAATTCTGGTTAATTCTAAGTCTGCATAGAGTTCTGTTCCATCCTTTGCCCGGTCCATTGAAATTGTTCCTCTTTCCATTGCCCGGACGCCAGATACGAGATAAAGAGCAGCTGTTAGCGCCCCGGCAATATATTCTTCTTTCTTCATATGAGGCAGAAATTTTCTTGCATCAATATGACAGGCAAGACCGCCCGGTGGTGTTACAACCGGAATTCCCAGGCTATCAAGTTTTTCTACAAAGAATTTGATCTGCTCAATAGAAGAACCTGCTACTGATGGATCAACCATCTCTCTCAAACCAACAGTCATTGCACCGATTTCCCGCATAGACATACCACCATAGGTATAGAATCCTTCATACACAGGGAGCCAGGGTTCTAATTGGGAAAAATAGTTCTTTATTGTTTGTTGCAATAAAACCACCACGCACACAGGTATTTTTCCTGCCACTCAGGTAGAATATATCTGGTATACTACACATCTCCTTTATTATCTCGGCAATCGTTTTGTTCTCATAGCCTTTTTCACGCTTCCAAATAAAATAGGCATTTTCAGCAATCAAGCTACCATCAAGAATCAAAAGCAAACCATTTTCATCACACACCTTCCTGACCTGCTTGAAGTTTTCCATTGAAAATGGTTGACCACCTAAAAGGTTCGTCGTCGCTTCCATTCTAATATATCCGATTTTGTCTTTGCCATATTTCTTTATCCCTTTTTTGAGTTTATCAATATCCATATTTCCTTTAAACAGACAGGTGCTCTTAGTATTTAATGCTTCATCTGTAAATAGTTCCAAACATTCGGATGTTCCAGTTACTTCAATGTGTGCCCTGGTTGTAGTAAAATGATAATTGGTAATGACCACGCCTTCGGGTTTGCAGAAAACCTTTGATAAAAGATGCTCCGCGGCTCTTCCTTGATGCACATTCATCACATAGTTATAACCCAGGACTTCTTTTACTGCATCCGCAAATTCATAGAATGTCATACTTCCAGCGTAGGCGTCATCAGTGGTTATCCATCCAGCCCATTGCTGGTCACTCATTGCATTTACGCCACTATCCGTGAGCATATCAAGGAGAATTGTCCTTGGTCTTTAACTGGAAAGTATTATAACCTGCTTCTTCCATCGCCTTTAACCTCAGACGCGCAGGTGTAAGATTGATTTTTTGTACAACCCGGTTTTTGTAAAGCTCTACCGGAATTTCTCTTCCGTCTCTTAATTTAAAAAGCATTTTGCCTCCTACCTTGTAAGAATAATATTGGTAATTGGTGAATGATTAAATAACTTAAGAAATTCTGACCTTTTAACCATTTAACCAATTTTGCTGTTTTTCCACCAACAAGTGTGGCGGAAAAAGAATCCAGCCTGTTGAGCCTTTTCATAGTATCTTTTTCAAAGCCTTTATCAATCGGCGATTCTGTTTTTCAGTGCCGATTGTTATACGTAGGGCATTGGGAAAACCATATTCCTTTATGGTTCTGGTTATAATCCCCTGTCTCTGCAATGCCTCAAAGATAATCTGGCTGTCTTTTGGAAACTCAACAAAGATGAAATTGCCGTGTGTGGGGCAGTAAGAAAGCCCTAATCTTTTATAGGCATCATAGAGGAATTCTTTCCCTGCATTATTGACTTTCACTGTCTTTCTCACAAATTCTTCGTCATCAAGTGCAGCAATGCCAGCAATCTGTGAGATCCGGTTAACATTGAATGATATCCTCAGTTTCATCAGATTTGTAATTACATCTTTATGTGCGATACCATAACCCAGCCGCGCACCAGCAAGACCATAGATTTTGGAAAAGGTATGGAGTATGAGAATATTCTTTTTTCTCTCTCTAAAAATCTCAAACGAATCAGGATATTCAGGGTCATCAATGTATTCGCGGTATGCCTCATCCATCACAACCAGAATATTTTCTGGAATTTTTTTGAAAAATTCTTCCACTTCTTTCCTGGTCACCATTGTTCCAGTGGGATTATTTGGATTATCAATAAAGATCAATTTTGTATTATTCTGGATTGCTCCAAACATTGCCTTTAAATCATGCGTATAATTCTTCATTGGAGTTTCTATTAATTGTGCCCCTGCAATGCTGACAGCAATTTTATACCAGATAAACGCACCTTTGCCAATTACAGCACTATCTTCTGGGTTAAGATAAGCAAGTGTAATCAATGACAAGATTTCCACTGAACCATTGCCTACAATGATTTCATCACTGCTGACATCAAATTTCCTTGCCAGAACATTTTTCAAATAGAAACAATTATCATCAGGATATAGAAATGATTCTTTTAATGCACTGCGCATTGCTTTTATCGCCAAGGGTGAGGTTCCTAATGGATTTTCATTTGAGGCGAGTTTGATAATTTCACCTTCAAGGTTCAGTTCCCTTACCACTTCTTCTATTGGCTTTCCTGGCTTATACGGTTTGATCTTCTCAATAAAGTCTCGCGCTTTTATCACTAAGCCTCCTATCGTAAGCCGAGCACATCACGAAATCCCGGGATGTCCAAAAAGCCATGGCCACTCACATTAAAGGCGATTACTTTCTTCTCTCCTGACTCCCTGCATTTAATTGCCTCATCAATTGCTGCACATATAGAGTAAGAGGATTCAGGAGCAGGTAACCAGCCTTCAGTTTCCATAAATATCTTTGCCCGTTCAAAAACATATTTCTCGTCTGGTGGATAGGCGAATGTTTCAATGTAGCCTTTATTTCTTAAAAGACTGATAATAGGTGAACAGCCATGATACCGTAAACCATCACCTTTAATAGGTACCATATCTATCTTGTGACCGAGCGTGCACATTTTCAAAAGTGGTGTCATTCCTGCATAATCAGCAAAATCATATCTATATTCGCCCTGAAGATTTGGTGCTGCCTGACTCTGGGCAGCGATGAATTTGATTTTCTTCCCTTTTGTTAAGACATCACCAATAAAAGGAATTGCAAAACCACCAAAATTGGAACCACCACCCAGACAGGAGATCACAACATCAGGATAGTCGCCAAATATCTCAAACTGTTTTTGGGTTTCAAGTCCTATGATTGTTTGATGCATAAGCACATGATTAAGAACTGAACCAAGGCAATAAACTGCCTTAGGATCTTTGCCTGCATCCTCAAGCCCCTCAGAAATCGCAATTCCCAGGGAACCAACATGTTCGGGGTTCTTTTCATAAAGGGATTTTCCAAAATCGGTCATTGGGCTTGGTGAAGCATACACATCTGCGCCAAGCATCTTCATAAAACTGAGCCGGTCTTTTTTCCAGTTATACACACTCCTCACCCAGTAGACCGTGCATTTTAGGCCTGTCACGGCTGATGCATAGGCAAGGGCAGTTCCCCATTGTCCTGCTCCGGTTTCTGTGGTTACCCTTTCATATCCCTGTTTTTTTGCATACCAGCACTGAGCAAGGGCAGTATTGACCTTATGGCTACCAGTGGGACTGAAAAATTCACTCTTATAGTATAGTTTTGCTGACGTATCAAGTTTCTTTTCTAAGTTTGTGGCGCGGAATAAAGGTCGGGGTCTGCCTGCCTTTGCATAAAGGTCAAGAATACCTCCCGGGATATCAATCCACCTCTCTGCTGAAAATTCCTGATTCAGACATTCACCAACAAGAAGATTGGGCAGATTTTTGATGCGTGAAGGTCCTTCTTCTGGATCCTGCGGAGGCGGTAATGGCTCTGGTAAATCAGGTAGAATATTGTACCACCTGGTTGGCAATTCATCAAATTTAAGATTCACCATATTAAACATATATACCTCCTAATATAGTTTTATGGGAATGAATAAACAAGTGTTTATCTTCTGAATATCTCTTAAACACGCTCAATTATAGTCAAAATATTATCAATGTCAACAATAAGGCATTGACAATAAATGAAAACTGAATAGACTATTTGTGTTCATAACTATGCATTATTTTCAGTCAGGAGATGTAACTGACAAGGGCGGTAGCATGAACGAATTTTCCCCACGGATGCCAAGCAGTAGCACAGGCAGATGTGGTTGGGAAATTGAGTGTCCCCATCAAAGTGAGGGAAACCAATAAGGAGGTGGCAGTTATGAAGGCAAAAATAATGATTGTCAGTCAGGATCAGGAAATAATCAAAGGAATAAGTGGTGCCCTTGAAAACGCAGGACACACCATCACATCAGCCAACACTGCTGACAACTGCATAAATCTATGCAAGTCTCAGAAATATGATGTGATATTTGTGGATGTTCATATTCCAACGCTTCCCTACAGTCTGTTGATTCCTGATTTGAAGAAAATCTGCCCTGAAACCGAAATCGTGCTGATAACCGGACACACAATTCCTGAGGCGCTTGTGAAATTGGAAGCCTATAAACTCAATGATTTCCTTATCCTGCCGCTGAGTGCAGATAAGATAAAATTGACACTGAATCGTGCCCTGCGACAACTCGAATTGCTCAGAGAAAACCGTAGATTACTACTGAATGTGACAGCTGCAAAAAAGGAGTGGGAAGCAACAGTTGACGCAATTGATGAGCCGATTTTTGTCACAGATTTTGATTACAAAATTCTCAGGGCGAATCTTGCAACTTTTCAGATGTTGGGCAAGGGCGTCAGTGAAGTAATTGGACAGAAATGTTATGAAGTCTTACATTGTTCAAAAGAACCGGTACCGGACTGTCCAGGGAAAAAGGCAAGAGATAGCGGTGAACCGGTCACTGATACCCTATCATTCAAAGGAATAAAACAGAGAATGACCTGCAGTGTGTATCCACAGGTATTTGCCAATGGCGGTGGTCTTGTCCATTATCTTCATGAACCAGTTACTACGACAGAACAGGAAGCACAGACTATGGTAAAATATGAGCGAATATTTGATGATGGAGCAATACCGATCATTGTGGTCAGTCTTGATGATTACAAAATCACTGATGCCAACCAATCGGCTTTAAACTTGCTCAAATACGACCCGGAAAATCTGGTTGATATGGATTGGGAAAACATCTTTGCCCGGGATGTGCGAGAAAAAACAATAAATGAATTACTCCAGCAGGTCACTTCTGGATATGCAAGAATAGAAACAAAGTTGCTGGATAAGAATTATAAAGAGATAGATGTGCGCGTGCTCGCCAATCTCGTTGAAGTCGGTACCCTCAGGTATATTGAGATGTTCTTTGTTCAACAGTAATCTTTGACCGGTTTTGAAACCAACACCGATTTTGAAGATAGAAGATATTTTAAGAATCCTGGAACAAGAGAAAGTAAAATATGCGGTTATTGGAGGTTTAGCTGTGGTACTGTATGGATATGTCCGGTTTACCAGAGATATTGACCTGGTAATAAATTTTTCAAAAGATAATGTCAAACGTTTTCTCAAAGCGATGACTATTTTGAAATTCAAACCCGGTCCACCCGTTGAACCAATGGATCTGGCTGATAAACAAAAGAGAACAGCGTGGATTAACGAAAAGAACGCAAAGGTAATTACTTTTTATAACCCTGAACAACAATTGTTACAGATTGATATTTTATTGACCACCGAACTCGCTCAAATAAAGACCGTAAAAAGAAAGATTGATGACCTTGAAATTTCAGTAATTGATTATGAAGATTTGATTGAAATGAAAAGACAGTCCGGAAGGTCATTTGACCTGATTGATATTGAAAAATTGGAAGAATTGAAGAAGATGTAAAAAATGGTAGAAAAAAAACGGTTATTGACGTTAGAACTATTGCGTGATTTTGTAAAAAGAGCTGTGCCCATAGAAATTTATCAAAAAAATCTTATCTTAGAAGGCATTGAAACAGCAAATAAAAGACTTTGGACCCTGCGTGAATTTCTGAAGATGGATGAAATGACATTTGCAAAAAAATTGGACATTGATTATTACCAGTATCACCAATATGAAAAGAGTGGCAATCCAGTGCCCTTTGAGATCTTAGAAAAGGTAGCGAAAGAATTTAATGTATCAATTAACTGGTTACTCTGCAAAGTGCCACTATATCCAATAATGCCGCATTCTGAGAAATGAAAAAATCTGGGTCAATAAATTTGAAACTTTAGAATCGTATGAAAAATGCCGTGTAAATTTGTCATATTTATGTGATAAATTTATGTAAATTTGTCATATGAATTTGAAAAAAGAACTTATTGTTGAAATTCTTTCTGATTGGAACTTTTGGCGTAAAGATATTGATACCGGAATCCAGAGGAATCACTACTTAGAAAAAATTTTAAAATTTATTAAAAGCAACAAGGTTATTTCAATAATTGGTGTCCGTAGAAGCGGCAAATCTACTTTGATCAATCAGATAGCCAGAATACTAATCCAGAAAGGAATACCAAAAAATGATATTCTCATAGTGAACTTTGAAGAACCACAATTTGAAGGTGTTGATGTTAAATCTTTATTAAAAATTTATGAGGCATACTTAGAAATACTTAATCCAACGGATAAACCGTTTATATTCTTTGACGAGATTCAGAATGTAAAAGGTTGGGAGAAATTTGAAATTTTTCAATTATCCTTTCAAGAATTTTTGCATTTTAAGGGATTAAAAATAAATGGGACCAAGAATGAGTTGTTGTTAAATGCTGCATCAATAAAGAAGTATCTTAGGGACTACATGCAAAATGGTGGTTTTCCAGAGGTTGTTCTGAACGAAGATAAGGAATTCAAACGCAAAGTTTTAATCAGCTATTATGAAGATATTGTCAACCGTGATATCGTGAACCGATTTAGGATAAGTAAAATCGAACAGATAAAAGCGATAGCCCGGTTCTATTTGACCAACATTGCTTCGCCCATCAGTTTCAACAGTGTTTCTCGGTTTAATAAATTACCTGTAGAGACTGTGAGAAGATTTTCAACTTATCTGGAAACTTCTTACCTTATATTCTTCGTGAAAAGATTTTCTTACTCAGTAAAAGAACAGGAAAATAGTCCAAGAAAAGTATACTCCATAGACACCGGTTTATCCAATACCATCGGCTTTAGATTTTCTAAGGACACAGGGAGGCTCGCTGAAAATATCGTTGCCCTGGGGTTAAAGATATTACAATCAGACAATCCCAATATTGAGATTTATTATTGGAAGAATCATTACGGTAATAAAGAAGTTGATTTTGTTGTGAAAGAGTCGGAACGGATAAGTCAGTTGATACAGGTTTGCTGGGATATTGGTGAAGAGAGGGTTAGAAAAAGAGAAATTGATTCAATCTTTAAGGCAATGTCTGAATTCAAATTAAATAAAGGCATAATAATCACTGCTGACTATGAAGATGAGGAAATTGTAAAAAATAGAAAAATCTTATATATACCATTATGGAAATGGCTCTGTAATGTAAAAAATGAAAAAAATCGGGGTTAATAAAATTTATAATTGTATGGAAAATGCCATAAATTTGCCATATGAATCTGAATAAACAATTTGAAATCCATTTTAGAAATGAATCGGCGTGGTAAAAAATAAAATTAAAAAGAAACATGATAGTATAGAATCAACTGGAGAATTTGATAGGTAATATAATTACAAAATTTAAAAATTCAAAATCTGAAAAAAAGGTAATAATCAGCAATTTCTTTAGTCTCGCTACCCTTGAAGTTATTAACTATATAATTCCTTTAATTACAATTCCATATCTTGTTCGTGTATTACAACCAGCAAAATATGGATTGGTGGCATTTGCACAAGTTTTTGCATCATATTTTGTTATCGCCGTTGATTACGGATTTTATTTATCAGCCCCGCGTGAGATTGCTATAAATCGTGATGACTTAGAAAAAATTTCAAAAATTTTCAGTAATATAATGGCAACAAAATTTTGCCTTATGCTTATTGCTACTATATTTTTTCTAACATTGATCTTCTGTATTAAAAGATTTGCCGAGGATAAAATATTATTTTTATTTTCCTTCGGTAATGTCTTGGGTGATTATCTTTTCCCGGTATGGTTTTTTCAGGGTATGCAGAGAATGAAATTAATAACCTTTTTTTATTCAATAGCGAAAATCTTTTTTTTAATTATGATATTTTTATTTATAAAATCGCCCGCTGATTATTTTTATGTTCCACTATTTAATAATTTAGGGCTCATAATTGCTGGGTTTTTAAGTTTATATATTATTATCAAAAATTTTAAGATAAGAATTTATTTGCCTGCGTTAGGAGAAATTTTAAAAGAGATTAAAAATAAGTTTAGCTATTTTATTTCTACCATATCAATAAATGCTTACACAAACTCAGGTGCATTCATTCTTGGATTATTTGCCGGTAATTTATATGTAGGATATTATAGTGCAGCGGAGAGATTGATTAGAGCAATCCAAAGAATTCTTTGGGCGGGTTCACAAAGCGTTTATCCTTATATCAATAGGCTTGTTTCAAAGTCGGAGACCTTGGGATTGAGATTTATCAAAAAATTTATGATTATCTTTAATGGTGGCTTTTTCGTCATATCAATGTTGATCTTCATTTTCGCAAAAAGAATAGTCTTCACAGTATTAGGTCAAGATTATCTTGAATCTGTAAATGTCCTTTATATTTTATCTTTTTTGCCATTCATTATATCTTTGAGTAACATTTTGGGAATTCAAACAATGCTATCTTGGGGTTTGATAAAAGATTACTCAAAAATTGTATTTTCTGCAATGTTAATAAATATATCTCTTTCAATTATTATGGCAAATATTTACAAACATATCGGTATCGCATTTGCTGTTGTCTTAACCGAATTGTACATAGCCATTGTTGCATTTATTCTATTGAAAATCAAGAAAATAAATCTATTTCTTAAAAATTCATAAATGCACATTTTAATGTTGGTAAATTGGAAAATCAACCATCTTGAGAAAGAAGATGTAACCATTCAATCACCGGATAAACTCATAAAAGGACAGAAATATTGGTTTTGCAAATATTTCCCTGATAATATAAAAGTTGATGTAATGGACTTCTCAAAGATTCCTCTTATTCATCATATAGAAAAAAGATTTTTAAAATTTTACATAGTCCAGGCATTCAAGGCGTTCATTAAAAGAAAGAAATATGACCTGATTCTTTCCCACAGTGCTCAATCTGCGGTTTTTTTTGCATTTTTAAGAAGTGTAATTGGAGAAAAATTGCCATTGCATATTGTTATTGACCCTGCAAGCTTTAATGGTGGAAGGGATAACTTTTTTGAATTAATACCCATTAAATTTGCCACTCGGTCTATTTCGGGATTGATTTATCATGCGACCATACAAAGTCAATATTATGAAAAACATTTACCTAATCTTGCAAAAAGGGCCCGATACATCCCATTTGGTATTGATGTAGATTTCTTTGCACCAATAAACTTACCTGTAGAAAATTATGTAGTTGCCTTTGGATATAAGAAAAGGGATTATAACACATTATTTAATGCCTGGCAGAAATTAATGCCCAAAGATATTGATCTTAATGTAATAGGCGTAAAAAAGAAAAAATTCCATAAGATCTTAAATTGTATACCTAAAGTTAACTTCCACGAATTTGTTCCAATAAATGTATTGAAAGAAATAATTGCGAAATCTTTATTTGTCATTTTACCGTTGCCCTATTATGAATATTCTTATGGTCAGATGTCGCTGTTACAATCAATGTGTATGGGTAAAGCCGTTATTGTAACACGAACTCCAGGGATTACAGATTATATAAAAGATGGTATTAATGCATTAGGTGTTAATCCTTATGACGCTGATGATTTGGCAGATAAAATTAAAAAGTGCCTGAGCGATAGACAACTGATTGATGAGGTGGGAAAACAAGCGCGATTGTCTGTCTTAAAAAAATTTAGTGAACAGATAATGGCGGATAAAATATTTTCATACATAAAGGAGATTTTATAAGGTATGTCATTTGATAACTTATTGATTTTCACACTATTGGGTGTAGTTTCAATCTCGTTTATAATATGGTTATTATTCCACTGGGAATGGTTGCCTGTGGTTTTGTTAGTCATAATATGGTATATCCCCAGGCAGGCAGTTCCCAATGGATTATTAGAAAAATATTTATTCGTTCGCTGGTTGACGGTTATTTTAATTCCAATGTTACTATTTTTCCAGATTTTCAAGATTGTAAGAAAAAAAGGGTGCATACTGCCTCCATTTGGTATTATAATTCCACTTATCATCCTTGTAGTACTTTATTTCATCTCAGGTATGGTTAATAATTCCAAATTTATAGAAATCATTGGCAGCATTCTGCTTTATATAAGATATCCATTATTGTTTTTCATATTCATAAATATGGAACTTCCTGAAGATAAATTTAATATTTTTATAAAAGTTTTTTTGTTTTTATTAACACTTCAAATCCCGGAATGTTTCTACCGATTTTTTGTTTTGGGAATTTCTGGAGATTTTTTATCTTTTACTCTTGGCCCCTGGGGACATTTTGATTTAGGAGTCTATTCAATCTATGCAATATGTTTGATCGTTGCTTATAGTTGTATATATAAATTTAGCTGGCTTCATCTTACTGTAGTTGTATTATTATTTATTCTTGCAATAATGGGTGAAATTAAAACTTTGGTAATAAGCATTCCAATTGTTGCGTTTGTCATTGTGCTTTATTATTTTAGAAATTCAAAAGGAATGAAACGGGCATTGACCTTTAGTCTTCCTGCTCTTTTCATCATAGGAGTTTATTCAATCACTCAATTTTGGGGTAATATCCATAAAACAAGTGGCAACATGCTTCAGACTTACTTAACGCTGATATTTGAGGTTATATCGCGGCCTGATATTTTAATCAATCCCCAGGGACTCAGTTATGAAAGCTCCCGTTTTCTCGGAAGCGCCTTTGTATTAGATTATCTAAAAAATAATTCTCTAAATCTTTTATTTGGCGTTGGTCCTGGAAGTTTAATGGCAGGAAATTTTCTGGGTATCCCCGGTAAAATTTTTGATATACCTCAATATCTAAACCAAATCGCTGTGATTATAGGAGAAATCGGCGTTTTAGGATTGATGATATTCTTGTGGTTGAATATTAATCTCTTTCGTCTAATTATTAGACCAAATGTTGACGCGCAAGAAAGAACCATAAAAATCATTGCATTAGCAATGGTTGGAATGTGGATATTCTATGTCTTTTTAGGACCATTTTACGACCTGGTATGGCGCCATGATTCACCAAATTATTTTTTCTGGTCCTTTATAGCATATTTGTTCAACAAAAATAAAAAATCAAATGATTTGTCCAATTTGCGGCAGTAAAGAAAAAAAATTGATATTTGAGAAAAAAGTGCCACAATTAAATAAAAAATTTTGTGTGCTCGTTTGCACTGAGTGCGGCTTTGGGGACATAAATCCTATGCCATCAAAGATTGAATTGGCTGAGATATATAAAGAATATTATACAGAAAAAACAGATGAAATAAGAAATTTTAATATTAAGACTTTAATCAAATATCTCTTGTTTAAAGGAATGAATAAAATAAATATCTTACCCATAAGATTACTTTGTTTGAAATTAGCGAGCACTCTTATGCAGATTGTTTTGCCCCCACCATTTGGCACTAAAAAGGTGCTTGATGTTGGCTGTGGCTATGGCCGGCTCTTAGATTTTTTTGCAATGCAAGGCTGGCAGACTTATGGTGTTGAGCCAGGTCTAAACGCTTCAAAATATGCGAAGCTAAAAGGCCACAATATTTTTACTGGTGAACTATTAGAAACACGCTATCAACAAAATTATTTTTCTGCTGTTGTCTTTTGCCATACATTAGAGCATATTAGTAATCCTGTTGAAGTTTTAAACGAGGTATACAGAATATTGGAGCCAGGCGGATTGCTTGTAATAGAGGTACCCAATATTATGTCTGCGGATGCAAAATTTTTCGGAAGGTCATGGGATCACTATGGTCTACCATTCCATGTATGCCATTGGACACCTGCTTCATTAGGATTAGTTTTGACAAATATTGGTTTTGTCATAGAACACTGGAAGTTTAAAATTCCGCG
>JBNAVN010000036.1:0-25803 GCA_049700315.1 bacterium | reverse complement strand
GATATATCAACGACCAAGGAAAAATATTATGATTGGGGAATATTTGGTCTTGGGATACTAAACGGACGCGCCTGCGTTGTTTCCACTTACCGGCTGAGAAGAAAAAGGGAATCTGATTCACTCTTTTATGCCCGTTTGAAAAAAATTGTAAATCATGAATTAGGACATGTATTCGGTCTTGAGCATTGTTCAAGCGATAAGTGCCTTATGGAAGATGCTTGCGGCAAAATCAAAACTGTAGATGAAGAAACTGGTGCATTATGCCCGGATTGCGCGAGTAAAGTCAAAAATTTTCTGAAACCAAGATAGCCTTGGTATTAACATTCAAAATGCAGGAAATTAATGATGGCATTATCCGTATGATAAGTCATTTCTGGTCAACTCCTATATCCGTCACTAATGGTGCAACAAACTGAGGAACGAAAATATCTGTGTATAGGACATTCAATTGTAGTGTGGGAACGTTATGAATCGATTTTTCCTGATATGTACTACAATGAATATATTGGTGGTAGTTCGCAGACACCTCAGTCCACTACTTCCAATCAAATAATCTCACATAATCATAAATACATGAATACAAATCCGGACCAAAATATCATTTCATCATTTCGTTAATTGTTGAAATAATGAAATGAGAAATTTGGCATAACTTGTTATAAGAGGAGCTAACATTTTGGCATTAGCAGAAAATCTAAATTGAAAGTGCCGGTATCGTTATTTCTTCTGGAAAACCAAATTTATATTACTATCAGCCCGAACCGGTGCACGGGTATATATTGAATCATATGCCCTAACAAACTTTAATCCTGCATTCTTGGCCATTTCGGTTAATTCATGCTGTGAATATATCTTTAATCTAATTGGTAATTCAGTTTCAAAAATTAAATTTTTATCCTCTTTTCTATAGAATCTCCAATTAACACTCCGGACGGAATGGAAGCGGTCATAGTCGGGCTGGTGTAAGATTATGTATTTTTTCTGTATCATCCCAGAGTGTTGCACAGAAGTGATTCAAGAGATTTCCCTTTATTGACACCAAATTCCTTCAGTATTTTAAGAATGTACCTCACTTGCATTGGTGCATATCGCCAGGATTGATTCATTAGATAAAGCCCGTAATTGCTGTTTTTTTATGAAAAAATCCTCGGGTCAGTCTTTCAAAAATTTTTTTCATCTATTGATAGTACACAAAAACAAAAAAGTGTCAAGCGAGCACTCCCTTGTTTGCCCGATAAATGGGGATCCCAACTCAAAAGCGAAAGAGTTATTCAATGCAGAAAAATGGCGAAGACGCATATTGTTTTCAATGTTCAATTTTTGGTCTGTCAATCCGAGAATTCTTGGACGGATTGACAGATTTATTAAAATCAGTATAATTGGTTGTGAAGAGAAGACCAATGCTTGAAACTCATTATCGTGCATCAAGATTTTGCCGAGTATTGGGTAATCCTACAGCATACCAAATATTAAAGATATTATCTCGGGGCAAAAAAACACCTTCAGAACTTGCGAACGAAATTGGGCTATCGCGTCGAACAATATCAGATACACTTCGCAATTTACGGCAGGTTGATCTTGTCCGGTATGACACAGTCAAGAAAAACAAATTGTATTTTTTGAAAGACTATCTTATAAAGAAAATCTTGGTTGTCCTTGAAGATTATGCAGATAGGATGCGTTTCAGAAAGTGGGAGTCCGTCAATCCGAGAATTCTCGGATTGATGCCTCTAAAATGAACCAAATGATTATAAGCTATGGGTACCTTTCCTGAAAACTGGCAACCCAATGAGGGTAAGAATCTGGTCATTGATGTTGATGGTGTAAATTATGCACGCCTACCAGTTAAAACTCATATTATTGCTCCCCGGGATGATATTTTTAAAGTTGTTGAGCAATATGTTTTATCACATCTGAAAGAAAGGGATATGGTTTTTTTAAGCGAGAGGATTGTTGCAATCACTCAGGGAAGGGCATTTCCGATAAAGGATATCAAGCCTTCCTGGCTTGCAAGATTTCTTGTAAGGTTTGTTCACAAATCACCTTATGGAATTGGTCTGGGCAGCCCCTGGACAATGGAATTAGCAATACGGGAAGCGGGCGCACCCTTGATTCTGTTTGCTGCTTTTGTTTCGGCAATAACAAAGCCATTTGGGATAAAGGGTTTGTTTTATATCATTGCAGGCAAATCAGTTGCCGCAATTGATGGACCATGTGATTACACATTGCCACCATATAATGAGTATGCAAAATTGGGTCCGAAAAATCCGGATAGAGTGGCAAGACAGTTAAAACAAAAATTTCAATGTGATTTTGTAATAATTGATGCAAATGATTTAGGTGTATCAGTGTTAGGCAAATCAGATTCTAAAATAGGTGATGATTTTTGTAAAAAAATTTTTCGTGATAATCCATTGGGACAATCAAGTCAGCAAACACCAATTGCAATTGTAAGGCGAATACCATAAACAATTAACTGTAGTTTAGTATCCCTGCAGGGCGGAGCGGTCAAGTTTCTCAAATTCTTCTTCTCCCTGCAATTTTGTTTCAAATGTATGGACATCACACGATTCTTTTGGTTCTGTGCCTTTGACAAAGGGTTCTTCACGAGGTGCTGGACAGTATTCGTTTGCAAGCAACCCTGACTTGGGGCAGATTTTGCACCAAACAATTCCCTCAGGAACAGGAAAGTCGTCAGTTGTCAGAGTGTCAATTTTGGACATTATCTCACCCCATATCGGTGCAGAAACAACACCGCCTGTAGCACCTCTGAAGATTGCCTGATTGTCATCAAAACCGACCCAGACACCTGCTGTATAATGGGGAGTAAACCCAATATACCATGCATCTGAATAATTATCCGTAGTTCCGGTCTTGCCTGCTGCTGGTCCTTTGTAGTATTTTCTAATTTCATAGCCAGTGCCGCCATCAACTACCGAGCGCATCATATTGACGAGAATAAAACAGGTTTGCTCAGGCAATTTTCTATCAACTGATGGTCGGTTCAGTTCAATGATGGTGCCTTCTCTATTAGTAATTTTTCTTATCATTATTGGCGATCTTTCTTCACCAAAATTGGCAATTGTGCAGAATGCCTGGGTCAATTCAGAAAGACTTACTTCGCAGGCACCGAGTGCCAGTGATACAACTGGCAGAAGTTTTGATTTTATTCCCAGATCATATGCATATTTTACTACAAGGTCCGGTCCAATGATGCGAATAAGACGAACAGCAACAAGATTCCGAGAAAGCGCAAGTGCCTTACGCATTGTAATGGGACCAAGAAATTTATGGTCATAGTTTGCCGGACGATAGATGCTATCGGGTCCAACAACTTCAAGGACGATAGGTAGATCAAGAACTAAATCTGCAGGTGTAAAACCGTTATCCAGCGCTGCAAGAAATACAAAAATCTTGAACGAACTGCCGGTCTGACGCCGTGCCTGGGTTGCTCTATTGAATTTGCTCTGTGCAAAGTCCCGCCCACCGATCATCGCCTTGATTTCTCCTTTATGGTGTTCAATGATCATTAATGCACCCTGCAGATATGGTGTGCTGTTTAGGGTATCAGAAAAACCAGTGGAATCAGTTTTTGCCTTCGTTACCTTGAGTTTGTAATCTTTTTCAATGGTCCTTAGATGCTTTTCCAGAATTTCTTCGGCAACCTGCTGAATATTTCTATTGATTGTAGTATAAATATTGGCACCACTTCGATAAAGAAATTCAGCACCATATTTTAGTTCAAGGTATCTTCTTATCTCTTCAACGAAGTATTCGCCGGTTGAATAACCCTTCTTGTGTTCTACAACCTTCAACGGGGTATTGACTGCCTTGTCATATTCAGATTCAGTAATGATGTGGTCCTTGAACATCTGTTTCAATACCAGATCGCGTCTTGCCTTCGCTCTTTCGGGATACCGATACGGTGAAAGATATTCTGGTGATTTAGGCAGGGCAATAAGCAAGGCAGATTCGGTCAAGGTCAATTCTGAGACATTCTTATTGAAATAATAACGGGCTGCTGTTGCTACACCATACCTGCCCTGGCCAAAATTTACCTGGTTCAAATATCGTTCAAGGATTTCATCCTTTGTATATGCCCGTTCAATGCGGAGTGCGAGAACAATTTCTTTTAGTTTACGCAGAATAGTTTTTTCCTGGGTAAGAAAGATATTCCTCGCCAGTTGCATTGTGATGGTACTGAATCCCTGTGCCGCACGCATATGAAGGACATTCTGGATTATTGCACGGAATATTGCCTTAACATCAACACCCCAGTGTTTGTAAAATGTCTTGTCTTCAATACAAATAAATCCTTTTTTCAAGTATTCAGGCACTTCGCTCAAACTGGTCAGTTCCCTGCGTTCAATAAAGAATTCGGTGAGTAGACTATCCTGGTCATCATAGACTTTGGTTGAGACTGGTGGAGTGTAATACGAAATTGCCTCAGCAGGCGGAAGGTCATGGACAGTTTGAATATAAAGTCCGAGTAAGAAACCCGCAACAAGGGAAAACAAAATTATGATTAACCAGCACACACGCTGAAATTTTGTTTTTTTATCTGAGCGCATGTTCGGTCTGAGCATCAAACAAGTATATCTTTCCCGGGTCGATTTTCAAGGTTAAGGTCTCGCCGGGTGCGGGCTTAGTATCCCCAGGAATCCGGGCATGGATTGTGATATCGTTTAACTTACCATAGATATAGATTTCATCACCAATTGGCTCAATGATTTCCACCGGCAATTGACATTCAATACCTTCAGTGCTTGTAAAATCTGCAGGTCTGATACCGAGGATTACATTTCTGTTAAGAAATTTTTCAAAGCTGCTATTCAATGCGAGTGCAAATTCTTGATTAACAAATTTTACAATATTTTGTTCTTTCTTGATAACACCGCTGATAAAATTCATTGGTGGTGTGCCAATGAATCCGGCAACAAATTTATTTGCAGGTTTCTTATATAGTGTAATTGGGTCGCTGATTTGCTGAATTCTGCCATTATTCAGAACTATTACTTTTTCACCCAAGGTCATTGCTTCAATCTGGTCATGAGTTACATAGATTGTGGTTGCATTGAGCTTCCTGTGCAACCGTGATAATTCACTCCTCATATGAACGCGCAGTTTTGCGTCAAGATTGGAAAGAGGTTCATCAAAAAGGAAAAGTTTTGGATTTCTGACGATGGCACGACCCAGGGCAACACGCTGGCGCTGGCCTCCGGATAACTGTCTTGGCTTTCTATTGACGAGATCCCTGAGCCCCAGAATATCCGCAGCCCTTAAGACCCTTTGTTCAATTTCAGACTTTGGTATCTTTCTTACTTTGAGACCAAACGCCATATTTTCAAAGACTGTCATATGAGGATAAAGGGCATAATTTTGAAATACCATTGCGACATCACGCTTATCCGGACTGAGTTCATTTACACACCGGTTGTCAATAAATATTTCTCCCTGAGAGATCTGCTCCAGCCCCGCAATCAATCTTAATATTGTGGTCTTACCACATCCCGATGGTCCTAATAATACTACAAATTCCCGATCATTTACTGTAAAATTTATATCCTGGACTGCAATAATGTTTTTGTCATATATTTTGGAAACATCTTTTAATCTTAAATGTGCCATTTTTGTGCGTTTTTATTGATCTTAGCAAAAATAGATTTTGCTCACGAAATTTTACAGATAATTTTTAAGATTTTTATCAAAGTGTTGCGCAGATCCTTGCGGGAAACAAGCAAATCAATCATTCCATGCTCAAGCATAAATTCCGAGCGCTGGAATCCCGGCGGTAGTTTTTCGCCAATGGTTTGTTCAATTACCCGAGGACCAGTGAAGCCAATGAGTGCGCCAGGTTCGGCAATAATTATATCACCGAGTGAAGCATAGGATGCCATCACCCCCGCCATTGTAGGATGGGTAAGAATTGAGATATATGGCACTTTTTCTTTTGCCAGAAGCGCAAGTTCTGCTGAAGTCTTGGATAGTTGCATTAAAGAAAATATTCCTTCTTGCATTCTTGCACCACCTGATGTTGAAAGGATAATCAATGGTTTTTTCTCTTTGCGGGCAAGCCTTATTGCCCGAGCCACTTTTTCGCCCACAACCGAACCCATACTTCCACCCATAAACGCAAAGTCCATTGTAGCAAACACCACAGGAATACCACCTATGCTTGCATTACCGTATAACAAACCTTCTTTCAATCTTGAATTCTGCTGGGCAGTTCTCAGTTTTTTCTTATATTCAGGAAAATCCAGAGGATCATCAGGCTCCATTTCTGAATCCAATTCCTGAAGCATACTATTATCAAGTAGCAGCGAGATATAATCATGGGAACTTATCCGAAAATGGAAATTGCATTTTGTGCATATCCATAGATTTTTTTCCAATTCACTCCGATAGAGAATCTCACCACAACTTTCACATTTAACCCAAATTCCTTCAGGAAGAACTAATTTTTCTTCCGGTTTTGACTGGATTTTTTTCTTAAACCACATAAATGACCTCAACGAATATTTCAGAGAAAGATAAGGTAATTAACGGTGATGAGGAGTGATGCTTTATCATAACAATTCTGCAATCTGAACAGCATTCAATGCAGCTCCTTTTCTAATGTTGTCTGCAACAATCCACATTGTAAGACCATTTTCAAAAGCAAAATCTTTACGCACCCTGCCCACAAAAACTTCATCCCTGCCCGCAGTCTTAATGGGCATTGGATAATTTTCGTCTTTTTCGCACAGTATCACACCGGGTGCATTTTTCAAGATTTCTTTTGCCTCTTCAACAGCAATTGGTTTTTCAAATTCCAAACTAACTGCTTCACTGTGACTATAAAATACAGGAATGCGAACACAGGTTGGACTGACAAGAATTGATTGGTCATCAAAAATTTTTCTTGTTTCGTTAACCATCTTCATTTCTTCACTTGTATAACCCATTTCATTAAACCGTCCAATCTGGGGTATAATATTTGCCCCAATCTGATGAGGGAAAACACTGTCGTCAAACTTTGTCACAGCTTGTTCGGCAGCAATATACTCAGTTTCTAACTTTAATTCCTCAAGTGCGGCCTTACCATAACCTGAAACTGATTGATATGTGGCGACAAAAATTCGTTTTATCCTTGCTTGTTTATGTAGTGGATATAACGGCACGAGCATCTGAATGGTTGAACAATTAGGATTAGCAATAATTCCTTTGTGTTCTCTAATCTTATGGGGATTTATCTCAGGAATGACAAGTGGAACTTCTGGGTCCATACGAAATGCTGGTGAATTATCAACTATCACACTTTTTTCTTTAAATTTTGGCACAATCTCCTTAGAAAGCGGTTCGTCAAGACAACCGAATACAATATCTGCTTTGCCAATGAATTCTTCATATTCAGAAGAAACCCCATATTCCTGCTCACGAAACAGAATTGTTGTTCCTTCACTTTTTTCGGACGCAAACAGAAGCAATTCCTCTACTGGAAACTTGCGTTGTTCTAATATCTTTATTACTTCCTGACCAACAAGACCAGTTGCGCCAAGAACAAGAACTTTTTTCATAACTTCAATTATATCTATAATTAAGGTTCAGTCAAGAGCAAAAATAGTAGTAGAGTAAATTAAAGCCCTTGCGCAAATACTATTGACAACGGCATATATAGTTATATAATATATAGTGTAAGAAGGAGGAAAAATGGCTAATGAAAAAATGAATGAAGCTCTCTTTGTAGGTATGGATGAGGCAGCACAAAAAGCAAAAGAAGAATTTGACCAGATGTCTGAGGATGCGAAGAAAGTTTTTTCCACCTGGATGAGGAAATGGTATCTCAAGGCAGGGTATAGAAGATTGGGCAGAATTGCGGTTGCCTATGCCAAGGCATTAGAAAAGAAATAAATTCATAGTTGGTCAATGCAGGGTAGAAGGGGGCTTAATGATATTTGATGATATGGAAGATACAGAAAAAGGTCCATTTTGTAAGCCATTTGGACAGTTGTTCTATGAAAACCTTGAAAAATTGCCCTCGTTTCAAATTGTTGAAGCGTATCTTGCCTTTTTGTTGGAGGCACAGGATAAAATTCAAAAGGCAATTGCAATTCTTGAAGGAGCATTGAAAAAGGGTACTGAGCGACTAAAACAACTTAGTAATCCTACTGAACTTCAGTTCTTCTTCGGCAAGATAACTGGCGCTCGTGGTGAAATAGAAAAAGAGATTGAACGACTTTCGCACAACCGGCGGGAAATTGAGAATTTGATTTCTGAGTATTCTGAAAAAGGTATCTTTAATGTGCCATTGAAGGAATTTATGATCACTTTTGATGCTGAATATCCAATTAAGGTTGAAAAAAAGCATGTTGATAGTGATGAATGCTATCTCGCTGAGATCAAGGCAGCTGATCTTGTGGGTTGTGCAGGTTTTGAGAACTTAAACAGGGTTATGACTGGGTATATTTTGAAGAAGTTGCTTGCAAAACAGGGATCTTGAAAAAGCGGAACAAACCGTTGACATTTGGGAAAAATTATATATAATCAGTTGTACGAATAGATAAGGAGAATTAAAATGTACGGAATTATTTTTTCTTTACATGTGCTTATTTGCATACTATTGATTATTGTGGTTTTACTACAGCAGACAAGGGGTGCTGGTATGTCCAGTGTATTTGGTGGTGGCGGTGGAAGTGATTCACTTTTTGGTGGCAAGGGTGCTACACCTTTTTTCATAAAATTGACATCTGGTCTGGCAATCGGATTCTTTCTCACATCTCTATTTTTAGTACTTCTATCCCGCAGACCAGTGGCAAAGACCGCAGTAGAAAGAGGTCTGGAGACTGAAATGCCTGTTGCGCCAACCAGTCCAATTCCTGGAGAGCAAACTCCAGTAATACCGGAAGAACCAGGGAGTAAATAATGTTTGCCGTGATCAAAACAAATAACCATCAATATGTGGTATCAAAAGGTGAAAAGATAATCATTCCTGAAAATATTGGTAATTCAGGAAAAGAAGTGGAGTTTAATAAGATTCTGATGATAAAAGATGAACAGGGTGTGCACATTGGGAAGCCGTATATTCAAGGCGCATCAGTGAAAGGGGTTATCAAAAAAGTGGGTAAGTTATCTAAGGTGATTGTTTTCAAATTTATCCGTCGGGAGAATTACCGCCGCAAAAAAGGACACAGACAAGCATTTACTGAGGTTGAAATCACGGATATTTTGTCCAATAAAACATAGGAGGTAATATGGCACGCAAAAAGGGTACGGGTTCAGCAAAGAATGGTCGGGATTCCGCAGGTAAAAGGTTAGGGGTGAAGAGGTTTGATGGTCATCTTGTTAATACAGGAACGATCATTGTCAGACAAAGGGGAACTAAAATCCATCCGGGAATGAATACCGGAATAGCCAAGGATTATACAATTTTTGCTCTTACTACTGGCAGGATAAAATTTGGCTGGACAAAGGGTGGCAAGAGAATTGTTTCGGTAATTCCTGAAACCAATTAACATCCCCCAAGCTTAAGTTTACTATTTCTGTTGTAACTTCAGGATGCTTCTAAAGGTATTTCAGGGGTGATGCTTCTGACTATATTATTGACATTCATCAATCTTTATTTATAATAATTACCTATGAAAATACTTGTTACAAGTGCTTTGCCTTATGCGAATGGCGACATACATTTAGGTCATCTTGCAGGTGCATATCTACCTGCTGATATCTATGTGCGTTATCAGCGGCTAAAAGGCAGGGATGTAATACATATCTGCGGAACTGATGAACATGGCGTTCCGATAACAGTTCTTGCTGATCAGCTGAAAAAAAGTCCTCAAGAAATAGTGGATATCTATCATGAGTCTATAAAAAAGTCATTTATTGAATTTGGTATTATTTTTGACAATTTTTCACGGACAACCATACCCCTGCATTATCGGCTTGCCCAAGATTTTTTTCTCCAGATATACAATAAAGGTTTTATCTATGAAAAGGAAACTGAGCAATTCTATTGTCCTAAATGTAATAGATTTTTGCCTGACCGTTATGTGGTCGGTAAATGCCCACGTTGTGGCATTGATGGTGCAAAAGGTGATCAATGTGAAGCGTGCGGCAGATGGCTTGAGCCATTCCAGTTGGTTGAACCAAGATGTCTAATATGTGGTGAAAGGCCGGTAAAGCAGAAAACGAAACACTGGTATTTCAAACTTTCACAATTCCAGAATAAACTTGCTGAGTGGATTGATCAGAAACAGAACTGGAAAGAAAACGTCCTGACCTTTGTCAAGGGATGGTTAAAAGAAGGGCTTGAAGACCGTCCAATTACCCGGGATATGACCTGGGGTGTGCCGGTTCCCCTTGATGAGGCAAAAGGTAAAGTATTATATGTCTGGTTTGATGCACCAATCGGTTACATCTCTTCCACAATGGAATGGGCAATAAGTAAGGGTGAGCCTGATCTATGGAAAGAATACTGGCTAAATCCTGATACGAAGCTTGTTCACTTTATCGGCAAAGATAATATCGTTTTTCATGCCCTGATCTGGCCCGCAATGCTGATGTCTTATGGCCACTATGTCTTGCCTTCAGAGATTCCTGCCAATCAATTCTTGAACTTAGAAGGAGAGAAGCTTTCAACTTCAAAGGGATATGCAATCTGGCTACCCGAGTATTTAAAGGAATTTCAGGCAGATTCTCTGAGATATGCCCTTACAAGAAATCTTCCCGAAACCAGAGACTCAGATTTTACCTGGCGCGACTTCCAGTCCTGGCACAATAATGAACTTGCTGATATTCTTGGTAACTATATCAACCGGACATTAACCTTTATTGAAAAATACTACAACTCAAATGTTCCCTCTGCTTCAGCATTTACAGAAAATGAAAATAGAATACTTGACATGCTACACAAAGCGCCATTGATTATTGGTGAAAAAATTGAACATTTTGAATTCAAGAATGCCCTGCAGGAAGTAATGAAAATTGCTCAGGAAGGCAACCGCTATTTTGACAGGGAAGCACCCTGGATCGCAAGGAAGACCAGTCCTTTGATTTGTGAAAGAACAATGTATATCTGTATGAAAATGGTTACATCACTTGCTTTACTTATAGAGCCTTTTTTGCCATTCACTGCCGAGAAATTGAAAAAGATGATAAATTTCTCAGAGCAGAACTGGGATAATATTGGAGCACCTTTAGTTTCCCCGACAATTGGTAAGGTTGATATTCTTTTCAAGAAGATTGAGAATCAGGCTATTGAAGTTCAGATTGGCAAGTTGAAGCAAAAAGAAATAACCATTGAAGATTTTAACAAGATAGAATTGTGTACTGCAAAAGTAGTTTCAGCAACACCTGTGGAAGGTAGTAAGCATCTTATTGTCTGTGAAATTCAGTTGGGAGATAAGATGAAACAAATAGTTGCCGGTATTGGAAAATACTACAAACCTGAAGAGTTGATTGGCAAGACTATTATTGTAGTAAACAATCTCAAGCCTGTTTCTTTAAAAGGTGTGCTATCCGAAGGCATGCTACTTGCTGCCCAGGATAAGAACGGGCTTGTGCTTTTGACCACCGACAAACCGATATCATCGGGTGCAATTGTGAAGTGATTGACACCCATTGCCACTTAATTGATCCACAGTTCAGAAAGGACATTGCTGAAGTCATTGGTCGTGCTCGATCAGCCGGCATAAAAAAGATCATTAACATAGGTTATGATGTCAAGACAAGCAGGGCAGCAATTGAAATGTACAATAAGTATCAATGGATTCTGCCAGCGATAGGAATCCATCCCAATGAAACCGCAGATGAATCAATTGCCTATCTAAGTGAGATTGATAATCTGTGTGCCAAGGAAAGAGTTGTTGCAATTGGTGAGACCGGACTGGATTATTACCGCAATTTTTCACCAAAGGATGCCCAGGCTCTTCTTTTTCGTCGGCATATCAATATTGCCAGAAAGTATAGTCTACCATTGATCATTCACACACGGAATGCAGTTGAAGATGCAATCAGGATTTTGAAAGAGGAAGACTATCATTTGGGTGTATTCCATTGCTACAGCGGAACTTATGAACAGGCAAAAAAGATTATGAATTTGGGATTCTATCTTGGTTTCGGTGGGATAATGACATTTTCCAAAAATGTGCGTGAGGTTTTTCAACATATTCCCCTTGATTTTGTTATTTTTGAAACAGATGCTCCTTTCCTTGCTCCTGCCAGACATCGGGGACAAAGGAATGAACCAGGCTTCATTTTTGAGACAGTAAGACTTGCATCTCCACTGAAGGGCTTGTCAGTGAGTGAAATTGAAACGATTACAGATAGGAACGCATTGAAACTTTTTTCTATTGAGGAATAGATGCTGCCGGACAATGGTTAAAAAAAGACTTGGTCAACATTTTCTTAATAATAATTATGTAGCACGGAGGATTGTTAAATTTGCCCAATTAGAGAATGAATGTGTTATTGAAATTGGTGCAGGGAAGGGAATGTTAACCCGTGAGATTGCAAGGAAAGCGAGATTTGTTTATGCAATTGAAATTGACCATCATTATGCACAATTGCTAATTGATAAAAATATTCCCAATGTTAAGGTTATTACTACCAATTTTCTTGATTTTGATATGAGTGACTATAAGAACGCCGTGATTGTGGGGAATATTCCATATTCAATAACTGCCATGATAATTGAGAAATTAGTGAAAGATAAAGATAAATTTTCAAGGGCATTTCTGACCATTCAAAAAGAATATGGAGAACGGCTTTTTGCAAAACCGGGTTCACCACAATACAGTTCAACTACCTGTTATGTGAACTATTATTTTGAGATCATCAAAGGATTTAATATTCCACCGAGGTTTTTTTCACCGGCGCCCAAAGTTAGTTCAACAGTCATTGGATTAATACATAAAGAAAAACCATTTTTGCTGGAAGACGATACTGATTTTTTTGATTTCATAAATGGTATTTTCCGTTATCGGCGTAAGATCTTGAAAAATGCTTTGTCCAATTTTCTTGGATTTATGCCTGATGATTTAGACAGGGAAATGCTGGTTAAAAGGCCTGAGCAATTAGAATTGAAAGAGATTTTTTACTTGTATAATAATTTGAAGATACGCAGTCAATAGGGAACGAAATCTGATGAAGGTAAGGGTCTATATTAAAGATGTGTATGACCTTAATCAAACAATAGCACAGGCATTTGAAGACTTTGGATTGAAAGACTTGAATCAGCGTCGGGTCTTTGTCAAACCAAATATGTTACGCATTAGCAGACCTGAAGAGTGCATTAATACGGATCCGATAGTCATTGAATCTGTGGTTGATTATTTAGTGAATAATTCAGCAAATGTTGTTGTTGGAGATAATCCCATTCCTCAGGTAGTAAATGAAATAGAGGTGAGCAAAGAGTGTGGATTTTTTGATGCTGCAAAGGGAAGATTCAGGAATATCGGAAGGTATGTCAAAAAGATTAAATTGAGGCATAAATCAGCGAAAGATATATATGTTTCAAGGGATATTCTTGATACAGATTTATTAATCTCTTTGCCTAAGCTAAAAACCCATGAATTGACGATATTAAGTGTTGCAATAAAGAACCAATTTGGTATTATCCCTGGTGGCATTAAACCGAAATTGCATTTTCAATGCCCAACACTTGATGATTTTTGTCGCCTTTTGATAGAGGTCTATAACATAAAAAAACCAGACCTGATAATTGTTGACGCATTGAATATCATTGATGCCAGGGGAAAGGTGTATAAGCCAGATAAATTGATTGTGGGTGAAGACGCCTGGGCAGTTGATTATGTCTGTGCACTTTTTGTCGGTATAAAACCAGAAACCAGTCCGCTTATGAGGATTGCAATAAACGAAAAACTCTTTGACCCGGATAGGATAGAGATAGTCGGCGATTTCACACCGATAAAAAGATTTGCAATACCGATATCAATGCCTGTAAAAGACTTTCTGGCAGGCATCGGAAGCAGAATTTTTGCCCATCTCCAGAATTTTTATGTGCCAACGATAGACCATAATTTGTGTAATAAATGCCGCTCCTGTGAGAATGTCTGCCCGGCACGAGCGATTATACATTTTAATATTGACCACAAGAGTTGTATAAAATGCTACTGCTGCTTTGAGGTCTGCCCCAAAAATGCGATAAAAAGGAAACCGAAGATTATTTAGATTTAATAAAAAGACTTTATATTGCCATCTTTTATATAACACCAGGACATTGCCTCAGTATTATTGACACAAAGGATTCTGCCATTTCTATCAATGCCGATGAGACCGGCACGGCATTTATTCCTTGTCGCATAATCAATCGCCATTTTGCCTGCAACCGGTGCTGAATATTTTTCCATAAAACCTACAGTTCTAAAGGCAAGGAGTGTCTTCATAATCATTTCTCCATGGCCTGTGGCAGATACACCACCATATTTATTTGCATAGGTGCCTGCACCAATGATTGGTGTATCGCCAACCCTTCCAGGAAGGTGTAGTGATATTCCACCAGTAGATGTGCCTACAGCGATCATTCCATTTTTATCCAATGCTACAACACCAACAGTCTCATACAATTCTTTCAACTTATAGAGTTTTGGAAAATAATCGCTTTTTAGTCTATTTTTTGCCCTGAGCCACATCCTTTCTTTTTCTTTTGTCTTGGGATTATGATATTTAATTCCACAGAGCCGGGCGAATCGGATTGCACCATCACCACACAACAATAGATGGTCGGTTTTTTCCATAACCAACCGTGCAATCTGTATCGGATATCTTACATTCCTTATCGCGGCAACCGCACCAAAACTACCATCTGCTGTCATTATTGATGCATCCATTTCTACCTCACCGGTCAAACTCAGAGTTGAACCGGTTCCGGCGTTGAAGATTGTTGTATCTTCTAATACCATTATCGCCTTTTCTACTGCATCAAGGCTTAAACCACCATTTTTCAGGATTTCATAACCAGTATTTACTGCTTTTTTCAAACCCTGAGCCCGGCGGTGTGGAAAATTTATCCCACCGGCACCGCCATTTGCAATTATCACAAGATTTTTCATCTCTGCCTCGCTATCTTTCCGATAATATTGAATGTTTTACCTTTTACTAAAACAAAATAAAGACCGGAGCCAACCGGACATCCATTGCTATCTTTCCCATCCCAGAATATCTTATTATTGCTGATTTCTGTAGAAGAAAATTTCTTCACCAATCTGCTGCTGATTGAGTAGATATAAACTTCAGGATTGGACTGTTCTGGATAATCAAGAACTATTTCGCAATTCTCAGTGAATGGATTTGGTATTGAATAAGGCACTCCATAATTTTTGACATCAACCTGAACAAGATTAGACAGACTACTTTCATTATTGTAGATATCCCGTGCATAGACCCCGTAATAATAGGTTCCTCTTAATTTATTGAATATATAGAGTGTCGTATCAGTTAGTCCTTGTCTTACATATTTCCCGGAAAAAAGTCTATACAGTCTTATTCTATCAATATAGACACCACCATTATTTATGCTTGCATTTGTATGATAGCAAAAACCTAATGGATAGTTACCTGGAGGCAGAATAGCACAAAAATTTTGCCAGGTGCCTGACCGACCATAATAAATACACCTTTTCGGGCCGAATTCAAATATAAGCGAATCTACCATGTCTTCAGTATTATAATATAGATAAAAATCAAGCAAACCAAGTTCTTCAACTATAAAACCATTCTTGGTAATTAAAGAATTGTTAAGATTGTTACTATTTCCAGAGAAAAAAGAACCATCACCTTCATATGCTACATCCTTAACCAGGGTAAATCCATTAAGTATCCAGTTATTAGAATCTTCACAATTATCTTCAAATACTAAGATCGTATCAATACACTCAATGATATTATAAAAAACAGGGGCAAGGTCAAAAGATGTTGTCCAGAAAAGGTGAAAATCATTATTCTTGCCAATGCCACCTGCAAAGAGCTGGGAAGTCGCTGGTCTTATGTCATCCTGTCCATAGAACCAGTTTAAGAATTTTGCCCAGCCTGTTTCATTATAACTGAGTAAAATATAGAGTTCTGCAAGATTTTTGAATTCAATATATCTATCCGGAAACCAGGTCGTGATGCCGGTCAATCCTGTTAGTCCAGTCCCCCAGGATTCAGATTTGAGCACTGTCTTATTATAAGAATTTAGAAGTTCCCTTGTATCTGTTGTTGGAAGATGGTTATTCAACAATCTCAGAAAATCACCAAGGTCTATATAATCATCTTCAGGTACAGGAACAGGATTCATCAGCGAAACCGTCTTCACCTGACTTCTTAAATCCCTAAAGTTCTGTGTTGGTGGATTCTGCATAACATTATCAATATTCTTCTTAAGTAATTTTTTGAGATCAGCTATATTTTCCAAATCAATGAGAGAGATTGCTGATGCCTGGTTTGAATAATATGTCTTACAGATTTCAACAATCTTCTTTCCAAGGTCAATTTCATTTATTTTAGGGTCTGTTTTAAAAATATAAAAGATATTCTCATAAGGATATCCATTGATAGGCCAGACCGTCTGGGATCCAATCAAAACCTTTGCATAATCTTTTATCTCATTTGCAATCTCAATCTGCTGCATATTGCAGGCATCAAACCCGATGATATTAAACTTTTTGCCTATTGCTTCATAAAAACTTTTGAATGCATGATTGAGGTCACCATTGGCAATACTCATCTCTGTTCCTGCTGACCAATCACTACCAAATGTCCGCCTTGGTGCTAATGTCCATCCTGTACCATGGTCCCAGAGGATCAAAAAATATCTTTTTGCCGGTAAGAGCATTGTACCCCATTCAAGAAAATCCCTTAATGTATGCCAGTCACACATATCAATCGTTCCCAAATCGCCAAGATTGTAAAGGGTATCTTTGCCCACATAATAGCGATTGGCGCCGGTTAAAGGTTTATCAACCTGGACAAGTATGGCAAGGTTATCATCTGAACCGATTGCCTTCATTTCAATGAGGTCAGAATCAGCAAGTGCACTCAGGGAATTGTCTGCTGCCATATATACTAAGACTGTCCATTCGCGGGCAGATATAATCATTGGGATTATCAAAAATAATAAAAAGATACGCACGCGTAATTTTATTAAAAAATATAATAATGTCAACACCAACCCTTGACTTTTATTAAAAATTGCATATACTCCATAATGATGAAAAATTTTAAGAGATACTGGATGAAGAAGGCTATGAGGGGAAAGGGCTTTTCGTTCCCATAAATGGATTTGTTGATGGACGAGAAGCCCACCAAAAGGTGGGCTTTTTTATTAGTTGAATAAAGGGAGGTTTGATGGGACAAAAATCGTTGGCGATATTGAAAGGATATCTCAAATTCGTGAATGATATTGAGACTCCTTGTTATCTTTATGACCGGGAGAAGGTAGAAGAGAATATAAAGATGCTTAAAAAGAATTTCAATGGTGTTGCCCGTTTGTTTTTTGCGGTGAAGGCGAACACAAATTTAACAATCTTGAGATTGATAAAAAATCAAGGCATTGGTGCCGAGGTTGTATCACCGGGTGAGATATATATCTGCAAAAATGCAGGGTTTAGAGGTTTTGAAATACTATATAACAATGTTGCAAGAAAAGAAGATGAAGTCCTTTATGCGATTAAAAATGGGGTCATTTTCTTCAATTTTGAAAGCATAAACCAGGCTGCTATTCTTGAGAATGTAGCACAAAAAACAGGGAAAAAGATAAAGGCATTTGTCCGCATAAATCCGGGAATATTTCCAAAGACCCATCCCCATCTCTCAACTGGTTCAGAGGCGAGTAAGTTTGGAATAAGAATGGAGGAACTTTCTGAGGTCATAAAAGTCATAAAAAGATTCAGATATGCTCAGCTTGTTGGTATCCATTGTCATATCGGTTCACAAATTCTCTCTCCGAAGCCATTCATTAATGCAAGCAATGTGGTCATTGAGGCAATTCAATTCTTCAGAGAAAATGGATTTGATATCTCTTGTGTTAATTTAGGTGGCGGTTTTGGAATTCCCTATGAGCCGAAAGAAAAGCCACTGAATTTCAGACCAATAATTGATTGTTATAAAAGGCTAAAAGATAAATACAGTGTTGAAATCCTGCTTGAACCAGGAAGGTTTTTTGTGGCAAATGCTGGATACATAATGACAAGGATGATTGATAAAAAACAGAGAAATCATTTGCCTATATATATGATTGATGCGGGTATGACTGAAAATCCAAGGCCTGCGCTTTATAATGCATACCATCATATTGAACCGTTATTTGAAAAGAGAGCAAAGAGATTTAAAATAAGGGTTACCGGCCCATTGTGCGAGAATGCGGACGAATTTGGCGTATTCACCCTTCCTGAACTTCAAATTGGCGATTATCTTTTGATACATAATTCTGGTGCCTATACCAGGACAATGGCTTCAACATACAATGGCAGACCATTACCTGCTGAATATCTCATTGATGATGGAATAAAATTGATAAGAAAAAAACAAAAATTAAGGGGGTTGATTGAAAATGAATGATATCAAGGTATTTAAGGTTGGGGGTTCAGTCCTTTCTGACCCAGAAGATTTTTTGAAAATTGCCAAATTGATTTTGAGGTTTCAGAATACAAAAGTTTGTCTTGTCACTTCAGCGATAAAAGGCAGGACTGATGAATTGATAAAACTCTTCTCAAAGGCAATTCCTGAACCTGATTTCTATTCTTTTGAAAAATTTGTAGGAATGGGTGAGATCCAATCAGCAATGATATTTGAATCGGTTTTCAAATACCTTGGCGCTGAGGCAAAGGCGATAATCCCGGGAATGCCAGAATGGCCCATACATATAAGATTGAAATCAAAGGCGCAGCTCAGTCCACAAAAAATAAATGAGAAAAGGGAATTCACACTCCTGCCAAAAGGAAAAAAGATTGTTCATAAGTATTTGATCCCCTTGCTGAATAAAAATACGGTATTGATAATTCCTGGATTCATTGCCCAGGATGAAAAAAATAAGACCGTGACACTGGGCAGGGGTGGGAGTGATATTTCCGCATTGCTCATTGCTGAGTTATTACAGGCAAAAGAACTGATTTTAGTAAAAGATGTAGGAGGTATCTTGAGTGTAGATCCAAAGATTGTATCAAATACAAAGATGATAAAAAGACTTTCCTGGGCAGAGCTTGGTGCACTTGCTGCATCCGGTGCCCAGGTATTAAATCCTATCTCTTTAAAACACAGAAAAAATTTACCCAGATTAAGGGTCATTGCCAATGATGGCACCAACATAGAAAATGGTGGAACCGAGGTTCTATTTGATAAAGAGGTCTCTATCAATCTTTCAGAAAGGATATACGGTGTCCTGACATTTATCGGTGAAGGGATTCCAGAAACGCCGGGTATTTTGAGCAGTGTATCAAATATCCTTATGGAAAAAAGGATTGCGATTCATTCAATCACGATTTCAGATAACCTTCTTGCAATATATGTTGAAGAAGAAAAGTCAGAAAAGGCTTATGAATTACTCTCTAACCTGATTTCAAAGATCAAAAATCTTAAGGCATTGAACTTAAAGAAAGGAATTGCAAAGATTGTGATAAGGAGTTTGAAATTTATCAATGAACCAGGTGCCATAAAAAAGATAGTCACGCCGATAGCAAAGGAAAAGATAAATATCTGGGAAATTTTGACAGTCCATACCGATATTATGGTCTTTGTTGAATCCCAGGATAAAATTAAGGCTTATAATTTCATCAATCAATTATTCAAAAAGGAGAAACATGGAAAAAAATAAAATAAAGATTGGAATAATAGGTTATGGAAACCTTGGTAAAGGAGTAAAAAATGCAATTGAGAAAAATTCGGATATGGAACTGGTTGAAATCATAACCCGTAGACCAGATGCGGTAAAGAGAGAAGAAAAGAATATTCCGGTATTCTCATTTGAAAAATTTGAGCCGATTGCAGATGTGGCAATACTATGTGGTGGTTCAAAGGGAGATATATTCGGCACCTCTAATAATAAAGAATTGAGCAGGATTCGTATTCCTGACCCTTATTCACATGGTCAGGGTCTATATTTTGCCCAGTTTTTTAACACGGTTGATAGTTTTGATACACACAGACGCATTTTTGATTATTATCATCAGATTGTAAAGGTTGCGAAACTAAACCGGCATACCTCAATCATATCTGCAGGCTGGGACCCTGGAACATTTTCATTAGAAAGGGTTCTGGCAGATTCCTTTATACCCGAAGGCAAAATCTATACATTCTGGGGGCCGGGTGTAAGCCAGGGACATTCTGATGCAGTCCGCCAGATCCCTGGTGTGCTTGATGCACGTTCCTATACAATACCGATCAAAAAATCAGTAGAAATGGTAAGAAAGGGTGAAAATCCTGATTTGAAACCAGGAATGATGCATAAAAGGGTTGTTTATGTTGTTGCCCATAAGGATGCTGATAAAAAAGAGATTGAAATAAAGATAAAAGACATGCCAAATTATTTTGCTGATTATGATACAGAGGTCATATTCATCTCAGAAGGAGCCTTGAATAAAAAACACAAGGAATTTCCCCATTGTGGTTCGGTGATTCTTTCAGGTAAGACAGGTAGAAAAAATAAAGCAGTGATTGAATATCGCTGTGCGTGGGATAGTAATCCTGAGGCAACGGCGAGTATCCTTGTTGCCTGTGCAAGGGCTTGTTATAGACTGAATAAGGAAAAGAGATATGGTGCATTCACAATGTTAGAAATTCCACCATGTTATTATTCCTTCCATTGTATTGAAGAATTGGTTGAGCAATATATCTGAATATGAGCGTAGATTTCTATTTGATAAAAATATCCTGCAGTTATCATTGCTCACCTTCGCAGAGCGAATTCAGGTAAACCTTTTGTATAAAAGTCAGCTAAATGTTAGACAGGAACACGAAAATAATCATGGGGCATATGCTTATTGACAAATCAGAGATTATAAATATAATTCAGTATGGATCAGGAAACAGCCAAAATCTATAGTGATGCCCTTCAAGCTTATGAAAAAGGGAAGGTTAGAGAGGCAATAGATGGGCTTAGAAAGGTGATTTCTGCCTACCCAAACTACCCTGATGTCCATAATGCAATGGGACTTGCCTATTCCCTTGCCGGGAATTACAAGTCAGCGGTAGAAAGTTTTAAGAAGGCAATAGAATTGAATCCTGATTACATTGAAGCCTATGTCAATATGGCTATCATTTACAATGAACAATGTCAGTTTGACGAAGCAATCAAATCCTTTGAAAAGGCTGCTGCCCTTGAAACGAAAGAAAAAGGTTTTTCGCCACAATTGAAAACAAAACTTGCAAATACTTATATGCAATTAGGTGATACCTATTATGAATTACAGGAATATAAGAAGGCAAGGGATGAATATCAAAGGGCAATAGAAGTAAGCCCATCATTTCTTGATATCAAGCTTAAGCTGGCAAAGACACATACCCAGCTTGGCGATTATAAGGCTGCAGAGAAATTGCTAAGTGATATTTTGACACATAACAAAAAATATCTTGAAGCAAGAGTATTACTTGGTTTATGTTATTATCAAGAGCGCAAGCATGACAATGCAAGAAAAGAATGGGAAGAAGTTTTAAAGATTGATCCCACAAATATAAAGGCAAAGGCATATTTGAATATGCTGAAGGAGAAGAAGGGATGATAAAGAAATTGAAAAAAGCAGAATTGAAAGAATTTGAAAAAAAACTTATCCAGGAACGACAAAAGATTGTTAAAGGAATTGATTATGATAGCGGTCAGATTGCTACTACACAACTTGAGGCATCAGGTGATTTAAGCGCGTATGCTAATCACATGGCAGATCAGGGAACTGAAACTGAAAAAAGGGAACTGTCATCCTTGAATTTGTCACGACAAAAGGAAATTCTTTTCAGCATTGACCATGCCTTAAGAAAAATACAACAGGGGCGTTATGGAATCTGTGAGAAATGCGGTAAGATGATAGAAAAGAAGCGATTGAAATTCATTCCCTATGCAAGATTCTGCATCAAGTGCACTGAGAAGTAAGAATATAATTCTTTTTTTCACCCCAGTTTTCACTGCACTTTTCTTAGATCAGTTAACAAAAATATTGATTGTTCATTATTTTACGCCTTTTGATCCAGCGCATGAGGTTATTGGTTCACTTTTGCGATTCAAAGTGGCATTCAATCCCTATGGTGTATTCAGCATTTCCTTTGGTCCCAATTATCTATATTATATCTTTCACATTTTTGGCGTCATCTTATTTACCTATCTTGGGATTACACAAAATAGCAAATTTAGAGTTATTCTTTTTGGTCTGATTGTTGGAGGGGCTATCGGAAATGTTGTTGACCGTATAAGACTGAAGTATGTGGTTGATTTTATTGATATGGGTATTGGAAATCTAAGATGGTTTACATACAATCTTGCTGATGCGTTCGTCACAGTCAGTGCAGTTTTGCTAATTTTGAATGAATTGTTTACAACTCAGAATAAGGTTGATAAAACGACTAAATAACTACTGTAACTTAGACCGATAGCGATCCTTCAATTCTGCTTTTTTGCCTTTATTCCATCCTGAGACCTTGCTGAAATAACCAGTTACCCGTGTGATATGGTCAATTTTCTTACTCCCGCATAATGGACAGGCATCAGCCAATCCTCTTGATGTTCTAAGGCAGGCATTACAGGTTGTGAATTCTGGAGAAAAGGCAATCTGTGCATTTCGGGAATAATTGAATGTTTTAACAACGAAATTGGCAATGGATTCCTTTGGTGGTTGTGATTCACCAAGCCATACATGGGTTAAGGCACCGGCTTCAATCATATCATGAAATTTACCTTCGATTTTAACACGTTCAATCGGGTCAATGGGGATGCCGACATTCAAATAAGTTGAATTTGTGTAATAAACTGAATTGGTTTTCACATCGCCCTTTACTACAGATAATGCCTCACTGGGAAAATGTTGAAGGTCAAGTCTTGCCATCCGATGTGCTGCGCTTTCTGCGGGTGTCTGTTCTATCACAAATCGCATATTATGCTTCTTTGATAATTCCTTGACTTTCAGATACATATAGGATAAAGTTTTCAATCCGAACCTTAAACTCTCTTCATCTTCGTGCATTTGCTTACCAGTATGGAATTGAACAAGTTCATTTAATCCCAAGAGTCCGATAAGATATGTAGCACGATGCAGACGAAGATATGATTCTCCATCCTGTTCCATGGTCAAGAGCGCAAGAGGCCCTTCATCTTTTAGATTTATCAATTTTTCAATAAATTCTTTTTTCTGAATATGTGCCTGTACTGCATAGTCCAACAATTCATCCAATTTTTTCAGTATTAGTTCATCATTTCCCTTGGCAAAATAGGCAGCACGGGGTAGATTAAGAGTAACATTCTGCAATGCAGTATATCGCATTTTCCAGGGGGTATGGGCATCATCAATATCGCTCTGTTCAAGTTTGAATGATAATCTACAACATTCAGATATCTTTGCTGTTTCTCCACGGTCAAAGACATAATATGTATTGCCACGCTTTGAAGAGACATCAGCAATATGATAGAGAAAATCCTGCCAGCCCGGTGTTCGGTAAAATTCTTCAGTTATATGCACAAGGGGTTTCGGGAAGAAGAATGGCCTGCCTGTACCATCACCGTCAAGATAGATATCAAATAGGGCCCAGGCAAATTTTTGAGTTTCGGGCAGATACTCAATATATTTTTTGCCAGTATATTTACCACCTGGTCCAATTGCTTCTACATCTCTGAAATGCTTGGGAATTTCCCAGTAGATATTCAAATCAGAGAATATTGCCTGACCACCGCGGGCTACCGATTGCTGGGAATATTCAAAAACCATCATCTGGGCAATCTGGTGGATTTCTTTATCTGACATGCCAGTCAAAAAAGGAGCAAAGAAAATATTTACTGCATCCCAGCCAATAGCACCAGCAAAATGGCCTTGAAGTGCAGCAGAAAACTTTACCATATGGGCAAGTAAGGTATCAGGATGTTTCGCAGGTCTGGCAATTGATAATGCATTGGGTAGATTCAAACCAAATTTTTTGACATATTCCAATGACTGTCCTGAACAATATGGACGGTCACCAAATCCCAGGTCATGGAGATGAATATCACCACGGATATGGGCATCAGATACATCCCGGCTGAATATTTCCGATAACATATATTGCTTTTTTATGGTTTCTGCGAGGGTCATATTTGTTGCCTCGGGATTATGAGGAATATTGGCGTTTTCTCGGTTGGCGTAGAGAATGATCTTCTCTGCATCATAAAGTGGAACACCAAGTCGCATATGGCGCAAGCGTGCGTGTTCAAGTCCATGTTCAATAAGTTTCATATTGACAATCTCACGAATAAGCGCAGATGATAACAATTCAACATTTGAATTCAATATAGTGCCTTCAGTTTCCCGGGCGATTTTCTCTGCGATTTCTTTGTCAATGTTCGTCTCATTTACTAAAGCATCAACTATCTTTGTGCGATCCCAGGAGACAAAATCGTCGTCTGAAGTTCTTACGAATAAGGCATAATCGGTTGTTTCCCTTTCTTCAGGCCGTTTTTCAAACAACCTTTTCTTTCTTAGTATTTCCCGTTGTTTTCTGTAGAGAATAAATGCCTTTGCAGTTCGGGCATTTCCGTTTTCAATAAGAACTTTTTCCACAGCATCCTGAATTTCTTCCACGGTTGGTGGTTTATCACCCTTTAGTGTATAAAGAAAAAGTACTACCTCGTCAGCCAGGGCTTCAGCAATCTTTCTGTTTTCCCCACCCACTGCTCTTGCTGCTTTGAATATTGCATTGGCAATTTTTGATTTATCAAAGGGAACAACCTTACCATCCCTTTTTATAACGGATTGAAAAACTTTTTCTTTGGGAATATCTTCACCAAGACCGAGTCTTAATGTTTTTTCTTCCATCTTCGCTCCTTTTTTAGTTTTTGCAACTCTTTTGCAAAGTTATCTATATTTTTGAATTTACGATATACCGAGGCAAAACGTACATAACTGACCTCATCAATTTTTAATAGACGATCCAGAACCATCAGTCCAATCTCAGAAGATTTTACTTCCATCTGATAATGGTCCGATATGTGATCTTCTATCTCATTAACAATAGATTCAATCTTCTGTGCCGAGATGGGTCTTTTGCGACAGGCAAGGGCAATGCCTCCCAAAAGTTTTGAACGATCATAAGGTTCGCGCGTACCATCCCTTTTTATTACAACCAGAGGCATCCTTTCCACCGTCTCATAGGTTGTAAAACGAAAATGACATTTTCGACACTCCCGCCGGCGCCTTGTTACTGAACCGGCCTGAGATGCCCTTGTTTCCAGTACCTTATCACGATTATAACCGCATCTTGGACACTTCATATCTATTTAGATTTTTAGGGCATTATTACCCGGAAAAAACACTATATATAGAGCCACGCCTTCCATTATATCCATAATTTCAATTTTGTCAAGTGAAAAGTGAATTCAAAAAAATTTCTTTCTTGTTAGAAAACTATTCTTATAAATCTGATATCGCCCGTGGTAAGATTTTACCTTCTTCAGTGATAAAAGGTGCAGTTGCAGGAAAATCTTCAGTGGAAAGTTTTTGGATTAATTGCCCTGCACCATTAAGAGAGTCGACTTCAAGACCAATTTGCGGTCTTTGAATTGCTGAAAAGATTTGTCCTTCAATGAAACTGCCGGTTGAATCAATAAAGATTTTTAGAACTGGTGCATATCCTCTAACACCTTCAATGTTAAATCCCAGGGTG
>JBNAVN010000035.1:0-26355 GCA_049700315.1 bacterium | reverse complement strand
TAAATTTGCAAGGCTAAAGCCTTGCCCTACATTTTGGGAAAAACTTACCACTTACTAATTTTCAATCATACTCATAATTTAGGTTATGTCAACACAGATTATTGGAGAAATGAACCAGAGAACGAATGAGAAGATGAAGAACAAATCTAAAATTAATAGACTAATATTTAGTGTTATTAAACAAATATAACTTGATGGTTGCAACTGAAAATAAAATTTGTAGTATTTTTCGGATCATATATTGTGTCAGCACAGCGATCAAAATATATGTATATGGCAAAAGCAAGCAGCGAATATGATTGTCAATTATTCAAAGATCGTTGGATTAAGTTGTCCTTGACATTCTCCAATACTGCAATATACTTGAGTATGAAAAGGATTATATTTATTTTCTCAATTTTTTTATTTTTTTGCACTGGGTATGCACAAAGGTATTATACGATCTGGCGGCTATTTTTTAATCCTACCGGTGCAAGTGCGGTTGCACCCGGACATATTGATTATCGTGTAATGGAATTTGCAGTCATACATAAATTCATTGGTCTGGGCACAAAAGGATTCAGGGTAATACATAACGGTGATTTTTCTTCAGATAGTGTTGCGCTTGCGGGATTCATTGCACCCGCATATATCTATTTTGTTCCTTTTGCCGCACACCGGAAATCACTTGAGATAACACCCTGGATTACTTATCTATATTCAGGATTCAGTGCCTGGGGATTTAAGAATGGTATGCTTATTGATTTTGGAGTTGGAGTGACCCATTATTTTTTGAGTTTTCGTGTTGGGTATAATGCTATAAGAACTGAAAGCAGACTTTTCTTTAATGTTGATGAAGAGGGGTTCAATGATTTTCCAATAAACTGGAAAGGTATTTATATTTCTTTTGATTTATTTCCTGGTTACTGGTTATCTTTGAAGGCAAAGAGGATAGAAGAGCCAAGGATTATGGGGAATTAACCTGAAGGTTTGCCCTATATTTATTATCCTTCCGGGTGTTGTAATATCGTAGTCCCAGATTTAGGGTTGATTATTCACTTGACTTTTTTTATTTTCAGGATATAGTTTGAATGAATGAACTCTGTTGAAAAGGGTAAGTGGTAAGTTTTTCCCAAGTTGTAGCGGTCGGACTTATCCGACATTTCTATGGAGTGCAACAGCTTGCTGTTGCTCTGTCCTTTTGTGCGATGAATCGCACCGCTACATTTTTTATCAATGAGACATGTTTTAGCACCAATTTTGGGGAAAGACTAAACTATTACTCAAAAGGAGGTTAAATGGCTTATAAAAACATAATCGTTGAAATTGCAGATAAGATTGCTATTTTGAAAGTAAACAGGCCTGATGTTTTAAATGCAGTGAATACTGAGACAATACTGGAAATTGAATCTGCAATGAAAGAGTTCAATGAAAATAAGGATGTGCGCGTTATTATCATCACAGGCGAAGGGAAATCATTTGTTTCAGGTTCAGATATATCAAGGCTTGCCCAGATGGACTCACTTTCAGCAAGGGAATATAGCCAGATAGGGCAGAGGGTATTGTCATTTATTGAAAATATGGAGAAACCGGTTATTGCTGCTGTGAATGGATATGCACTCGGCTCAGGGTGTGAGATTGCAATGGCATGTGACATAAGAATTGCATCAGAAAAGGCAAAATTCGGCCAACCAGAAGTAAAACTTGGATTGATCCCTGGACATGCAGGAACACAGAGGCTTGCAAGGCTTGTTGGCGTTGGCAAAGCAAAAGAACTGATATTCACCGGCGATTTGATAGATGCACAGGCAGCACATAATATTGGGCTTGTAAATAAAGTTGTTTCCGCTGAGAATTTACTTGAAGAGGCAAAGAGTTTTGCGAAGAAAATCATTGAAAATGCCGGTCCGAATGCGGTCAGTATTGCCAAGACAGTTTTGAATCGTGGGATTGATGCAAATCTCCAGACTGCTAATTCTTATGAAACTGAGGCATTTAGCATTCTGTTTTCAACTGAAGAAGCAAAAGAAGGAATGAAGGCATTTCTGGAAAAAAGAAAACCAAACTGGTAAGGGGAAGGGTTGGATGGTTGAAATTATGCCTTGACAATATGCTTATTGTAGGTATAATGTTATAAAGGGAGGTGATTGGCATAAATAAACAATAGTTTATTCCAAGCTAAAGAGGGTTTTATGTGAGAAAAAGGAGGTATGATGAAATACTTAACTTTTATGTGCAGTCTGTTTGTTATGCTCAGTTTTGCAAGTAATTTGGGTGTGGTGCCAGCACCCGCTCTTCAGGTGAAGGTAGAACCGATTCAACCAATTGAATTGAAGGAGAATGTTGAGTGCATATACACTGGCGTATCAACAACTCCACCGTGGTTATTGTATCGGGATCCCCCCTGGAGTGCAGGCATTCAAATTCCGGATCTAAATAATCTTGATGACCAGATGCTATCAATGGCAGTGGGACCTAACGGTCGGATCTATGTCGCATATACAGGAATTTATAATGCTTCGCCGGTGCGATATGGTTTTGGATTAGCAAGCTCAACGGACGGTGGATTAACCTGGGATAATCGTATCTATAGAACTAGCGGTACTACATATAGTGAGTTTAGTCCCGAGATTGCTGTGACGAATGATGGAAAAATTTATATGTGGGGCACACTGAATGGAGGTACAATAGTAAATACCCCGTGTTTTATGCGCTCAGGGGCTACCTGTTATAACAATCCTGATAGTCTATATGGATTTTCATATTTTAACATCCAATACCGCTTCTACCCCGAATGCGTAACCTGGGGCAATGGAAACCAGCTGGTATTCACACAATACACCGTAGACCGCACCGGCAATAATGACAGTGTTTTCTGTATCTTCTCATACGACAGCGCAAGCTATTGGGTCTTCACCATAAGACCACCTGGTGGCAATCCAGGGATGACTTCCATCGGTCTTGATGTTTCAGAAACTGATACAATCCTTATACACGGAATTGAATATTTTGATGCTTCAGGAAATGATTGGGATGTTGTATTCTACCTTGATACATTGAATGGTTCGGGTAATTTTTATGGTTGGTCAACTGGGAATACACTTGATGACCGATATCCGTCTGTTTTCTCCACGCAAGGGTATGCCTATGTTGCTATACAAGCAGATGTTGGCAGTGGAAATAACGACATCCTTTTCAACTACTCAACTGATTATGGTGCAACCTGGAATGGGACACTCATTGATATTACGAATGATGCAATAAACGAAACCTATCCACGGCTTCATGGCTTTTCAACCACCATCGGCTGTAATTACATTTATGATGCCAACGCTGTCAGACATAACTATTCGGTCTGGAATGGGCAGGACGGTACCTGGCAGCCAACACCTGAGATAGTTACTGATAATAATTCTGCAAACAATGCGTATCATGCGACTGCGCTTTTGTGGACACCTGCTTATTTCCATTCTGTATGGGAAGACACAAGAAATTCAGGCACTGATGGCATTGAGATATATTCATCAAGACGAAGTGCACCGGTGGGAGTTAGCGAATCCAATCTTGGCAAACTCGGTAAGTTGCGGTTATATCCCAATCCCTTTAAGGATAAAGTCACAATTGGTTTGAGCACTGAACTCGTGGGCAAAAATCTTGTGCTCACTGTGTATGACCTCGCTGGCAAAATAGTCGCCAATAATTCCGTTACTACAAATACTCCATTTATTGTCTGGAATGCAACTGATGACTATGGCAGAAAACTACCGTCAGGAATCTATGTTTTGAAAATTGTGGATGGCAAGAAAACTCTGACGCAGAAGGCGATATTGCTACAATAAAGGCGATTGTAGAAAAAGCCCCTCTTTCAATGAGGGGCTTTTTTTTGAATCTGTAGAAGCGGTTTCCTAACCGCGACAATGGCTTAAAGGTTTGGGTTAGGAAACGCATTTAGGCATTTTGGGCTTTCAGGCATTTTTGATTGTTGACATTTAATCAGTTTTTGTTATAATCATAAAAATTTTTATGGGGCAGTAGCTCAGTTGGGAGAGCGTCTCGTTCGCAGCGAGAAGGTCGCCAGTTCAATTCTGGTCTGCTCCAGATAGGAAAAGAAATGATAATACCAAAAAGGGTTTTCTTGACAAAGGGTGTTGGCAGGCACAAAGAGAAATTAGCAAGTTTTGAGTCGGCATTGAGGGACGCAGGTATAGCGCCATTCAATATTGTGCGAGTTTCAAGTATCCTGCCACCCGGTGCAAAGATTGTTTCCAAAACAAAAGGTCTGCAATATCTTTCGCCAGGTGAGATTGTTTATACAATTGTTGCTGAATGTAGCACAAATGAACCACACCGACTTATTGCTGCTGCCATCGGTGTGGCTGTTCCTGCAGACAGAAACCAATATGGCTATCTTTCCGAGTATCACTCTTATGGTGAAACTGAGCCAAAAGCAGGTGATAAGGCAGAGGATCTTGCTGCGCAGATGCTTGCTACTACCTTGGGTGTGCCTTTTGATCCAGACACAAGTTATGATGAGAGAAAGGAACTCTGGAAGATTTCAACAAAGATCGTCAAAACGATGAATATGACTCAGACTGCAATCGGTGACAAGTATGGACTATGGACAACGGTTATTGCAGCAGCAGTTCTGGTGCCATAAATTTTTAGCACAATCGGAAAGCAAAAATGCTTATCTTGTTTTTGATAAATTTTACCCTTCCTGGTGTTCTTGACAGGGGGGACCGGATATTTTATTATGATGCTCGTTCTTTGGGTCTGGGTGGAAATATCACGGTCCTTGAAAACAGTATTAATCCGGCAAGCTGTGGTCTGACTGAAAAGGTTCAGTTTATTATTAGTGGTTTTCTCTTTTCCGGAACTGAGAAACGCGGATTGAGAGTCTATGATTCGTACGGAAACAACATCGGCACTTCAACAATTTCAGTGAATCGGACAACTGAGCCGGATTTTACTCCTGCGGGCCTTGTGATGCCTTTAAAATTTTTCAGATTTGGTTTGAAATATTATCGTGTTCAGGATTTCAACTATCTGTATCATTATGACTATCGGGATGATTTCTATCAAATTGTCAAAACTGTGGATAATACATACTCTGGTTCGCTTAATTCAATCGCACCTTTTCTGGGTATAAGTTACAAAGGAATAAGCATCGGCCTGGAACAGGCATTTATCTATGGTGCAATAGTAGAGGAATTGAAAACTCTGTTCCCTGAAGGTGAAGATTCTATAACAAACATATCTTACAATCTTTCCGGGGATAATACAAAATTGGGTTTTATGTTTGCACCATCAATCAATTTTGCATTTGCTTATTACTACTGCGATAAATTACTTGTCTCAGACAATGATAATTCATTGAACTATCCCGCATCCCACAATTTTGGAATTCTGTACCAGCCTCCGCATCGTGTGCCAACAAAATTCGTTGCAGAAATAGATTATGAACTCTGGAACAAGCCAATTTTGGTCTATAAATTTGGCGTGGAACACACGGTCTTGTACAACTATTTTTTGAGATACGGTTTTTGCATTTTTCCTGACTATAATGAGCCAGCGATCTGGACAACTAATCTGACGCTTGGTTTTGGCGGTCAATTGAGAAATTATTTTTTTGATTTGGGGTATGCCTTTGGAAAAAGGGATTATGCAAATACAGATTTTGGAGGATTGGGTATTGAAAAGAAATACATCTTTGATGAAACACAAAATTATTTTATTTTTTCTTTTGGTTTCAAAATATAATGTTAATTTTTTTTGTATGCTATTTTTTAACCACCGCAGTTCCTGAACATGTCTACATTCTTTACACAAATGATATAGAAGGTGGTTTGTTGCCCAGCACAGCGTGGTGGATGAATCCGTATTTCCCTCCACCTATTGGCAATGGTGCTGCTGCTGCAACATTGATTAAAGAAAAAAGGGCAGAAGCAGATAGCCTTGGTTATGGATTTCTTTTGCTTGATACAGGTGATATGTTCGTTGGTTCACCCATTGGCGAATTTTCTAAGGGCAAGGCAGTTGTGGATTATTTCAACTATTGTGGCTATGATCTGCTCTCTCCGGGCAATCACGATTATGATATGGGGGTTGATGTATTCAAAGATTTTGTTGAAGATGTTAAAGCGCAGTTTATATGCAGTAACATTGTTTATGAAGACACTGAGAAAAATGTTGAATATCTTAAACCCTATACAATTATTGAATATGGTGACTTGAAAATTGGTGTGTTTGGTTTGCTCACCGAGTATATGAAGGGAATGACTACGCCTGAGCGATTCAAAAATCATATTGTTCTGCCCGAGATTGAAACTGCGAAAAGATATGTGGATACACTTAAATCAAAGAATGTTGATCTGATTTTTGCAATGACCGGAATTGGTTTGCGCCATGACAAACGGCTTGCCGAGAATGTTCCAGGCATTGATGTAATTTTTGGTTCTCACAGTTCCACTGCGCTTGAACAGCCATACGAGGATTCAATCAACCACACAATAATCTGTCAGAACTATAGCCACCTTACAAGTGTTGGTATTCTTGATTTGACGATTGATCCAGAGATGAAAAGAATTAGAAAATATGATGGTGAATTGATTGACTTGCTTAGTGATGAAATTGAACTGGATTCAACACTTCTTAAAATACTATTCAATTGGGAGAGTACAACCAAAAAGGGTTTTGATGAGGTGATTGGCTATGCGAAGACTGATCTGAATCGCGCAGGATTTGAAGAATCAGCTATGGGCAACCTCATTACTGATGCAATGCGCGAATATTTTGGTGCAGATATTGCAATACATAATTCAGGCGGAATCAGAGCGAATATCAAAAAAGGTGAGATTACTTTTCGGGACTGCTATTATGTTGATGCACTATCCAACACTGCGGTCCTGATGAAAATGACCGGTGAGCAGATAATCAAAATGCTTGAGGTGGGAGTTAACGGACACCACGCAATATTTCAGGTGTCCGGTATTAAATTTAGGTATAATTCAAAGAAGCCAATAAATGAAAGAATAATTGAAGTGAGACTACTTGATGGCAGTCTGATTAGAAATGATAAGGAATATCTGATTGTTACCAATTCCTTTCTTGCGGGGGGCAGTGGCGATTATGCTGTTTTCAAGGAAGGAAAGGACATCCAGGAGACATTTACATATCTGCGTAATATAATTGCAGACTATGTGAAAAAGCACTCACCTGTAGTAAAGGAAATTGAAGGTAGAATTGTTGATGTTGCTCGAAAATAGAGTCATAAAGAATTTCATTTTTTTCTTTATCATTCTGCAAAAGCAAGAATCCATAGATAGATTGATTTAATAAATGTTCGGCTTTAATAGTAAAGTAAATTTCCTGACAATGTTTCTATTTTGTTTGAGTTATGCGGGTCAACTCAGGATTGTGAGTTATAATCTTCTAAATTTCCCCAATACAATGGGTTATGAAAGAATCAAATATTTCCGTCAGATAATGGATTATTTAAAACCTGATATTCTCGTTGTTCAGGAAATGCAGAGTGAGTTCGGTATGGAACTTTTTAAGGATTCGGTAGTCAATCTCGTAATTCCAGGTTTTTCCCTTGTTCCTTTTAATGATGGACCTGATACGGATAATGGTTTGTTTTATAACCGAACGAAGGCTGATTTTATAGATGCATTTTACATTCCTACAGAACTTCGGGATATTGCCCGTTACCATATCAGAATGAAAGATTCAAACAAGGATTTTTACATATTTTCTGTTCACTTAAAGTCTGAGGCAGATTGCGAATTGATAAGGCTCCAGGAAGCAACGATCTTGAGAAATCATCTTGATTCACTGAATGAACAGGCAGAGTATCTGGTTATGGGTGATTTCAATTTTTACTACAATGAATCTGGTTATTGTAGACTTGTTGATAGTGTTGAAACAAATCCAAAGGGATTACGCGACCCACTAAATATTGCTGGTGTCTGGCATGAAAATCGCAATTATGCATATGTTCATACACAGTCTACAAGGGTCGAAAAACTTTCAGATTCCGGCGCTGGAGGTGGACTTGATGACCGATTTGACATGATTTTATGTTCTCCAGGCTTTCTTGATACTGCCGGACTTTTTTTACCGGTTGAATCATACACGGTATTCGGTAATGATGGAAATCATTTTGACAAATCAGTTAATAGCGGAATCAATTATGCGGTTCCTTATGAAGTTGCAAAAGCCCTTTACTTCGCTTCTGATCATTTGCCGGTGTGCGTTACTATAATGGACGGTTATACGAATTTTGTTGATGTTGAAGAACTTGTGATCTATCCGAATCCTATGAGAAGACAGGCACAGATAAAACTACCACATCTTGATGATTTTGAGAAGACAAAGATCACGATCACCAATATTCTTGGACAGCGGGTATATGAACTTGAGAGTTTCAATCCTCATAGCGTGAGCATAACTAATGACAAATTGAATATTGGGATATATTTTGTGCATATCCAGATAAAGACAAAATACAATGTTTTCAATTACAGGACAAAACTTGCAGTCGTAAAATGATTATCTTTTTTCTTTTGACTATTTATATTGATAATGCCACGAAACTACCAGTGGGTGTTCAGGCAAATGGTCTTGGTGGAATTACAACTGTGATTGATGAAGGATTGTCAGTTTTTCACAATCCGGCATTGAACAATCAGACAAAATTCAACTTCACTCTGTCCCGCTGGCTTTATGGAACAAATTTGATCAATTTTGGAGCTTCGTACAAGAACAATGCACTGGGCATAAATTATCTTAATTATGGCATTATTCAAGGTTATGATGAATATGGACTCCCAACCAACAGGTTTGCTCCTTATGATTTGAGCATTGGTATTGGAAGGAGTTTTGGTCCTTTAGGTTTTTGCATAAAAAATTTTCAGAGCAGGGTAGACTCGGTTCTATTCGCAGGTCTGACCCTTGGCATGAGTTCATATATTGATCTGGGAATTTTAAAGATTGGTGCAAAGATAGATAACATTGGCAAGGAATTCGTTCACAATATAGAAGTTCCTTTATTGCTTTGTATTGGTGCAAGATTTGTCTTGCCTGAAAATTTTGACATTTTTTTGGAAACAAAGGGTAATGACTTTGAACTGAGCACTGGTTTTTTGTACCGATATGAAAATCTCAAGATTTTTTTGGGATCCAGATATTTGGAACCAGAGGAATTTGTAGAAGGTATATCTCTTTCAGATCTTACATTTTCCGGTGGTTTGACAGTTATTTTTGATGAGTATGAATTGGGCTATTCATTTATTTATACACAGTTTTCCAATGCCCATCAACTTGGAATAATATTCGTCCCGTAATTCCTAACGTCTGAAAAATCTTCGCAAAAATCCAATCGCATCTTTGATATTGAGAATTGCACAGAAGACATAAAAGATACTCAAGGCGATGATACCGCTAACCAACAAGGCGATTATCTTCAAAAATAATCCAAATTGAAAAGACTGGATAAGATAATTGAATAGAGTAATTGCAAGGAAACTGCTTATCACTGAACCAATAGTTATCAATGCGAAGTACCGGACCAATTCCATAATTTCCAGATTATCCACTTTTTTCGGTATCATTTTCATCAAAATGACAAAGTTCAGAAATGCGGATATGGAAGTTGCGAGGGCAATCCCGCGATAACTCATAAGTTTCATCAAAATGTAGTTCAAACAGACGTTTACTACAACCATTGCGAGACTGACATACATTGGCGTCTTTGAATCCTTGAAGGCATAAAAAGCAGCAGCCACATTACGCAAACCTGCAGCAAATGGCACGCCGATAATATAGAATATCAGAGCTGAAGCAGTAGCAGTTGTATCAAGGGCATTGAATTTTCCCCGTTCATAAATAATTTTTGTGATCGGATGAGAGAAAAAGATGATGAAGATTGAACTGAAAATGGTCAGCAAGAATACAAGTTTCAGTGAATCCATCAATGTTTTACGTAATTCTGAAATATTGTTTTCAATGACAAGTCTTGATAGAGACGGCAGCGCTACTGCACCAACCGCGATACCAAAAAGACCCATTGGTAAATGCATTATCCTGAATGCATAGTGGAGCCAGGTAATGCTACGTTCTTCAAGGAAAGAGACCATTATTGTATCCACCATAACATTTATTCTGGAGCCAGCAAGGCCCAATGCTACAGGCAAAAATAGAAACATTACCTTTTTCAGTACCGGATCCTTGAAGTTCAAATAGAATTTGTAGTGAAAGCCATTTTTTACAAGTGCTGGTATCTGAGTGCAAAACTGCATAAATCCACCAACCAGCACACCGTAAGCCATGCCAAATATGGGGTCAATGCCTTTTTTGAGCAAATAACTGTAAAGGATAACTGGAACAAGTATTGAAAAGATATTGAACCAGGCAGGTGCCACAGCAGGGACAAAAAATTTGTTCTCTGTATTCAAATAACTCATTGCCCAGGCAGCAAATGCAATGAATAATAGAAAAGGCAAAATTATTTCTGCAAGACGAGCGGTAATTTCAAGTTTACCAGGAATATTGGCGAATCCAAAGGCTATGATACGCACCAAATATGGTGCAAGCAAAATGCATAGTAATGTGATAATACCAACTACTACAAAAAGAAGGTTGAATATATTACTGGCGAGCAAATTCTGCTCAGCTTTTCCTTTTTTCTTTTCTTCTGTGAGTATTGGGACTATCGCTGATGATAAGGTTGTTTCTGCAAATAGATCTCTCAATAAATCAAGCAGACGGAATGAAGCCTGAAATGCATCTGTTGATGTACTTGCACCATAGAGATAGGCGAAAATCATTTCCCGAAATAATCCCGTAACGCGGCTGAGTGCGGTGCCAATTGTGAAAGAACGAACGTCCTTTGTTATATCCGCCATTTTGTCATTATATTGATATTCTTGATGGTGTCAATCAAAAAATGGTTATTGGTTTTTGGGCGGGGCCCAACGATACGGGTGGCGAAACCGTATAGCAATAAACGATGATTAGAAGGGGTGAAAAAGGGAGAATAAGGGTAAAGAAGGGTGAAGAAGGGGAATTTTAATTAGATTTCGGATTGCGAATTGCGAATTGCGGATTTAATCAGTAATGTAGGGCAAGGCTTCAGCCTTGCAAACAGTGAGGCACCAATAGTAGGGCAAGGCTTCAGCCTTGCAAGCAACGAGGCATCAATAGTTGGGCAAGGCTTCAACCTTGCATTAAAACAAATCTCCCAAAACTTATAGCCAAAACCCAATCTTGTCTCCAAACCCAAACCTTTAATCTATAAAAAAGTTGACATTATTTGTATTTCGGATTTAGCCGTTAGACGAAACAGTCCGACGAAACGCATTTCGCAACCGCACCACGTCAGACGATTTTTCAAGGATTATTATCGCGGTTAGGAAACCGCTCCTACTCCTACGGAATTGTCTTTTTTTAACTGTTATTGACATAACAGATAAATTATATAGAATATCTGTATGAATATTCTTGATGAGTTGATAAGAAAGAAGATTGTTATACTTGATGGTGCTACAGGCACAAATCTATTTGAAAGAGGTCTGCTACCAGGAGAACCACCAGCATTTTTGAATCTCAAAAATCCTGAAGCAGTATATGAATTGCAAAAGGAATATGTTGATGCGGGTAGTGATGTAATATTGACAAATACATTCAGTGCCAATCCATCAAATTTCAAGGACAATAGATACAAAAAAGTAATAAAAAATGGCATAATGATTGCCCGTCGTGCAGCAGGAAATAAAAAGATTATCTTTGGAGATGTTGGTCCACTCGGTATTTTGATCAAGCCCTACGGGGATGGTGATTTTGAAAAAGTCTACGATATTTATTCAAAAATTTTTCAAACTTTTTGTGATTATGGAGTCAGGACATTTTTGATTGAAACATTTAATTCCATTATTGAGGCAAAGGCGGCTTTTCTTGCAGCGAAAAATTATACTGATGATATCCTTGTTAGCTTCACATTCCAGAAGAATTGTCGTACACTTTTTGGTGAACTACCTGAATCCATTGCGATTACCTTTGAAAAACTTGGTGCAAAGGCAATCGGTGTGAATTGCACTGAGCCTGATACCACAATAGAAGTTTTGAAGAGAATGTCATTTGTTACGAATTTGCCATTGATAGCCAAACCTAATGCAGGGAAGGTAATGATAGAAGATAACAAAGTGAAGAACTCCATATCTGACAAGGAACTGGCAAAATACTTTGAAAGTTTTGTCAAGGCAGGTGCAAGACTTATTGGCGGCTGCTGTGGGACTACACCCGAATATATCAAAGCCATTTCACATAAAAATGTAGTTGCCCAAATCACCGGGCACAAAATCAAAAATAAAAAATTTTTCCTTGTTTCACCTCAAAAAGTGATTGAGGTTTGGGGAGATTCTACTGTTTTGATTGGTGAACGACTAAATCCTTCAGGCAGGAAAAAATTTAGAGAAAGTCTTATAAACGGTGATTACGCAATTTATGGCAAAGAAGCGAGGTCTCAGGAAGATGCTGGAGTCGATGCCATTGATATAAATGCCTTTGTACCGGAATTGGATGAGGGTTCAACACTGTTAAATTGCTTGTATGAAGTCCTAAAAAGTAGTAAATTGCCAATCATTATTGATACACAAAATTTTTCTGCGGCAGAAAAAGCGATGATGATTTATCCGGGCATTGGTGTATACAACTCAATCCCTGCACGAGAAAAGGAATTGAGAAAATTTTTGCCCCTTGTAATGAAATTCGGATTTAAAGCAGTAATATCACTTGTTGGGAGCAAGATTCCACATAGTTTTACAGAACGGATGCAGAATGTTCGTCTGGTATTGAAGATTGCAAAGAAATTGAAGTTTCCCAAAGAAGACCTCATATTTGACGCATTGGTCTTTTCTGTTGCAACCGGAGCTAAACAGACTGAAGAGACTTTAAAAACTGTTAAAAAATTGAATGAAATGGATTTAAAGACCATCCTTGGAATTTCCAATGTCTCTTTTGGATTGCCTGAAAGAAGTTTTCTAAACAGTGCATTGGTAAATATGGCGATAAGGGCAGGTGTAAATTTTCTGATCCTTAATCCCCTTGACCAAATTGTAATGGGTTCTTTTTATGCCACTTCTGCAATTTATAAGAAAAAGATTAATGAATATATCAATTGGGCAAAACAGATTGGTGCTGAACCAAAAAATAGGAGTACGGATTTTGGTCAAACTACTATTAGGAGGAGGGACATTAGTCCCGTGAAGAGAACCGAGGATAAAGCCTCTACTCCCAAAGAAAGTTTAATTAAAGCAATTGTTAATGGGAATTGTAATACTGCAGTTGAATATGTTAAAAAAATGCTTGATTCAGGAAGTGCGCCACAAAAAATAATAGACGATTATGTCTTTAATTCAATGAAGACCGTTGGTGAAAATTATGAGCAGGGTATATTTTTTATTCCTGATTTATTGAAATCTGCCGAGGCCACAAAGGCGGTATTGGAAGTGATTAAGAAGGAGACAAGGAGACCGGGAGACAAGGAGACCGGGAGACAAGGAGAGATAAAGAAGATTGTGCTTGCTACAGTGAAGGGTGATATACATGATATTGGCAAGAATATTGTTTCAATGGTGTTTGAATCGGCGGGTTATGAGGTCGTTGATTTGGGTAAGGACGTGGAGGCGACTAAGATTGTTGAGGCTGTGAGAAAATATAAGCCTGTTGCTGTCGGTTTAAGTGCACTTCTTACAACAACGATGCCTGAAATGGGCAATGTGATAAAATTATTAAGAAAGAATGGGTTTGATACGCCAGTAATAATCGGTGGTCCAAATGTAAGTGAAGGGTTTGCAAAAAAAATTGGTGCGTATGCAGCGGTCCAGAATGCCTTTGATGGCTTGAAAATAATAAAGAAGATAGGATAATGTTGGGCATAAAAGCACCTGGCGCAGAGGCTTCAGTCTCATCAGAGAAACCGTAAAGGATTATGATAAGAGATAAATTAAGAAACAAAAAGATCATTACCCTTGAAGTTCTTTTACCTACAAGTATTGAGATAGAGAATCTGACAAAGGAACTGAGGGTATTTAGAGAATACGCTGATGCTATTAATATTCCATCAAATCCTTTGGGAAAGCTTAGACCTGATTCTCTTTGTTTTGCCCATATTCTTCAGGAAAGACTTGGGATAGAAACCATACCACATTTTGTAGCGCGACATTTCACACTTCTGGCATTTGAGAGCCAGTTGCTTGGCGCAAAGGCATTGGGAATAGAAAATATTTTGTGTGTGACAGGTGATTCACCGGTTGAAGGCAGAAGTATGTTTGAATTAAATTCATCAAAATTATTAGAAGTGGCGAAAAATCTCAGAGGTGGTTTAACCTCAGCAAGAAAAGCGATTGAACCTGTGGATTTCTGTTTATGCACAAGTTTTAATCCAAATGTTCCCAATGTTTTCGGCGAATATATAAAGGCAGCGGACAAGTGTAAGTGCGGGGCAGAGGTGTTTTTTACTCAACCTATATTCCAGCCTGATGGTTTCATTGAAATCTTGAAGGAATTACGTAATCGTCATCCAAATATTAAGGTCATTGCTGGTCTTTCTTTTTTGTACACAAAAAAGAGGGCATTTTCACTTATGAAGTTTCTCGGCATTCCTTATCAGTATATTTCAAAGATTGAAGAAGTTAATGAATCAGAATTGCTTCTTGAAACTGCAAAGGAATTAAAGGATTATGTTGATGGATTTTATGTAATTCCAATTGGTAAATATTCCAGCGCCTTTGATCTTATAAGAAAAATAAAACAAATATTACAGTAAAATTGTAATTGGTTAAATGATTATACTTATATGGAACCTTATTTAACCATTTAACAATTTAACCAATATTTATTTAATGATTCCCAGCCAGTCGCCAAGCAAAAACTGGAATCTACCAATCAAGAGACTGATTCTCGCCATAACTGTGTAGCCAAATGAAGCACCAAATCCTAACATAATAAATATTATCCCCAAGTTTGCGATCGGTTTTATTATACCCTTTCTTTCTCTTGAAAAGAAGAAGAAAATGAGTGTAGCAATGACCCCAATTAGAATTATAATCACCCATAAGCCATTGTCCCAGCGGAAAAAGACACCTCTTGTTAGCATTGTTCCCTGGATCTGTTTTATTACATCGGTCTGCAAGGCTGCAGGAATTACAACGCCCGAACCCCAGCCCAATAAGAATGCGATGGGAATTCTCACCAGCCAGGAAATTTGAGGAATGAAGCGTGTGATATAGAGAATTCCTAATATCAAGGGTATAACATACAGGAATTGTCCTTCTTTGAACAGGGGGACTATAAGGTTAGGATATACTACATTGTGGTAAGAAAGTGCAATAAGATAACCAGCCGAGGTACCAACAAATAGATGTTCAGCAAATCTGTAGAATGGATTATCGCGAAATACGAAGGAAAAAATACAGAGGGTTAGAAACGAAGAAACCCATATCAGTATATCGGTTGAGATGTTCATTTTGACCTCCTCAAAAGCAAGAATCCAATATTGCCAAAGATGATAAACAACATAATGAAGAAGTGCCCCAGGGATTGAGCATCCATTGCCTTTGTGGCATCTCTCTTGGGCAATTTGTAACCACTCTTGTACAAAGCAGTTTCATATTCAGCCGCACCTTTCATTCCCGCAAAGACACCGACGAGTTGACCACTTCCAAGATAGGGATAGGTATCGGCAGCAGAGACAGCAGTTACTCCGGTGCCCAATTTGAAATTGAATTTTGACTGTCCATAAAATAGCCAGGTTCGGTATCCGGGGTCGCCCGCTGAAAGACTTATGACAAGGCTGATATCATTATAGTTTGTAATGCCTGCTGTCAAAGGCAGGGAATCAAGGGGTGTGTTATAGTAATCCGCAGGAAATACATTATTCAATCTGTCACCAATCCCCAAGACCACTGCTGCAGCACCGGCTTTATAACCCAAGAAAACATAATCTTTACCATATTCTTTGTCATAAATTTTTGGGATTGCGCTCAATGCCAAATCTGCCATTCCTGCACCTTGAGGCCACATTGCCATAACAAGGACTTTTACATTTTTTGCAAAGAGATGGTTTAACAATGCCTCAAGCATTGGATACAATTCAGGCATTGATTGTGGATCAAAATCACAGGATATGAGCACTGGTCTTGCATCCTGAGGTAAGGACTCTATCGCATCATATAGTTTTTTTGTCTGGGGCATAACATTTATGGGCATACCAATCGGCACAATAAGCGGAACTATTATTGCGAGTGCCATTATTACATAGATAACCTGCCGTGGCGTTTTTGAAAATATTTCTGCTATCTTCATTATTTACCTCCGAGCCAGGAGCGCTCAATGCCCAAAATAATTTTCAGTGCGGTTGAAACTCCACCCAGTGCTACACCAAACATAATTCCACGTTTTGCTGCCATATTAGGAACTTTCAAAAGCCATTCAGCAAATTCAGAGAGCTTTGGTGAAATGAAATAGCCAAAAGGCACCATGCCAAGCATGACAACAAATGCGGCGATAAGTAACAATGTCGCTTCAGTAGTCTTTGCCCTGAACGCACGATATGCAGCGGATGCCATATAGAATGCCAAAATTGCGAACATTGATGCACCGAGCGGCAAGATGACATTGGAATATATCGTCATAAATACTGTGCCACTCTTTATTCCCCAGAACAAACCAATAATTGACATCGCTGCAAGGCTGATAAGTGTTATGATACTAAATGGCCAACCTTCGTTCTTCCTTCTTATACGATCGGTGTGATGGTCTATAAGACTGCCAATGCCAAGAATGATTGCGAAGGCTGATACTACAATGACCCAGCGGTTGATGTGTTCATTTGCCTGAATACTTACAGGATGGCCAATGAAAAACTGCACAATCATAACAACACCCATTAACATACAGATGTATAAAGGAATTTGTTTTTTCATTCTGCCTCCTTAATAATTTAGGTTTTTAGGCATTTAGGTATTTTGGAATATTTATTCATCATCCTATATTAAATAACGAAACAACCTTTTCCCAGCCTATAAGTGCAAGTGCGGAACTCAGAAGAAGTACGGCAAGGATAATCATTTTACCCCAATCTTGCCCTTTTAAGGAGCCTAGAAGCAGTGGTTCACGAGAGAGATAAGCACTTGCCGCATACAATTCTTCACCAATGAGTGTATAATCGCATGCCACAATAAAGAAAGGCAACTGGAAAATAGAGTCGGTTCCGGCAATTTGAATTGCGCCAGTTGTCGCACCGGTTTCAGCAAGTACCAGTGATTCAGCCCAAAAATAGCCAACAAATAGATTGGTTGCTGGCTTGTCTCTCACCATTGTACCGCAAACGGCAGAAGTATAGCCAAACTGGTCCTGGGTTAAAAAATAGATGTTGTCAGGATTAAATGCATCAGGTCTGCCTGCATCGGTATATGCCTCTTTCACAACTTCTCTTGCTACAGTATAAACTACTGGATCGCGATTGGGTACAAGTAGTGTTGTATTATATTCCGCGGTCTTTTTTGCAACTTGAGAAAGGATATTCATTGAGGCAATTGTAGAAATGACATCAATTGTTGCAAGTCCAGGAACATAAAGGATTGGTTTGCCCATTTCGGTTGCCCTTCCTACTGCTTCATCAACTGCCTCAAGGCCACTTATTTTTCTGATGAATAATTCTTTTCCCTTGCGGGCGTGATATATAAACCATATTAGTAAGACCGCATAGACTATCAGCGCAATGAGAACATTCAGACGGGCAGTATTGAAAAATTGTGTGCCCGCTGTCTGATTGCCTTCAGTGGCAATAAGAAAGACAATCAACTGCATAAGACCTCCTTTGGTGTATCAAATCCCAAATTCAAATTTCTAATTGTGCAACAGTGATGATACATCAATTAATAGAGACTAATAGATAATTTTGGGATTTGGAATTAGTATTTGTTTTGGTCACTATTTGGTTACGGTCCGTAAGGTTAAGTAACTGATTAATAATGATGCCACTACTGAACCGATCTCAACATAGTCCTGCCAGAATTTGAATATCTGTCTGGGCACAAAGATTCTATCACCTTCCACTATGATCGGATCTTTTTTCACAGAAATCCGTTTTTTCCCACGTACAATGTATGCACCAGACATATTCGCTTCAGCAAGTGGACCGCCGGCAAGCCCGATATAATCGCTCGCCTTCAAATTTGGTTGAAACGGAAATGCACCAGGACTTACAACCTGTCCCTGCACATACACAATTGCGTTCACTGATGGGATAACAAGAATATCACCATCTTCTAATTCAATATTTGCTTCGGAATTTTCATTGGTTAATATTTCCTGAAGGTTGGTTCCTATTTTTTTGTCACCTCTCAGTACATAGCAATTATGCAAATCAGCCCAGGGTGTAACGCCACCTGCCTTGCTAATCAAATCTGATATCTTTTCACCTTCAATCACCTCATACAGTCCTTCGCTCGTCCTTTCCATGGCTGCTGTGAGTTGTGAGACCTTTAGTTCATAGCCCATTTTACCAAAAACAGCTCCCTTGACAATCACTGATTTTTCCATTTTGGGGACATAAATCAAATCACCATCCTGGACAAAAGGATTATTCTCAGTGACACCGAACCTTTCAAATTCCTCAAGATTCACGGTTTTGTACAATTGATTTTTTCTTCTTAATTCAATCTTTGTTCTCGTGCCAATGGAAGTTGTGCCACCAGCCCTTTTTATTACTTCAGATACACGGTCAATCGGATAGGCAAATATACTGCCAGGATTTCTTACTTCACCCGCAACATAGACAAAAAATGTGCGCATACCGAGAAGGGTCAGATCTACTTTTATATTCCTGTAATATCTGGCGAATACATTAGAAAGTGAATCCCGTGCGGCTTGTAGACTGAGACCATACATAGGGATTGCTGCTACTATATCATATTGGGGAATATAAATGCCCTGAGCAGTTGGTAAAGAAGCAACAGGCATATTTATGGTAATTTTACCTTCATATGTTATTCCAGTTTTATATGAGTAGTTAGTTGCGCCTGTAATCGTAACAAGCAATGAATCTCCAGGCATCAATGTGTATTCTTCAGAAATTATGGGTTTTTCAAGCCCAGGAGTACCTGGTGTTGAACTCTGTTGCCCATAAAGGAAGAATGAAGAAGAAATAAAACATAAGAGAAAAACTGTTAAGAATCTAATAACTTTCATAAGGTATTATACTAAAATATGATTCAAAGTCAACAGTTGACAGTGCAGGGTTTTTGGATATAATGGTTACTGATAGCTGATGGCAGATAGCTGATAGCTGATGGCAGATAGCTGATAGCTGATTGGAAAATGTTGATGTTGGTCATCTTCCATCTGCTATCGGTCAAAGAAGGAGGTCTCAAAATGGCTGAAGAAAGAAAGAATATTATGGATGAAATTGCTGAAGCGAATAAATCAGTAGTTACCGGTATTGATGAAAAGGATATAAAACACTGGATTTCTATCTCAATAATGGGTAGAAAATACCGGGTTCCGGCCGGTTTGACCATTATGCAGGCAATGGAGTTTGCCGGATATAGATTCATAAGGTCCTGTGGCTGTCGCGCAGGATTCTGTGGTGCCTGTACCACAGTTTATAGAATTGAAGGTGATTATAGATTAAAGACCGCACTCGCCTGCCAGACCCGGGCTGAGGACGGAATGTATCTTGTTCAGATACCATTCACACCAGCACAGAGGGCAAACTATGATATCAATCAACACAGACCTAATATAGATGCTTTTTTGAAAGTCTATCCAGAAATCCTGAAATGCCTTGGGTGTAATTCCTGCACAAAAGCCTGTCCTCAGGATATTGATGTAATGGAATATATCGCCTGTGGTAAGAGGGGTGATATTGAAAAGATGGCAGAGATTTCTTTTGATTGCATACAATGTGGGCTCTGCGCTATACGTTGTCCTGCTGAGCTTGCTCAGTATAACTACGCACAATTTGGCCGCAGGCTATATGGAAAGTACGGTGAATCCCTGCCTGAACACTTGAAGAAAAGATTGGAAGAAATCAAGCAGGGAAAATTCGAAAGCGAAATAAAAAAGCTAATGACAATGCCGAAAGATGAATTGAGAAAAATTTATACATCTCGTGATATAGAGAAGGAATAGGAGGATCAAAATGGCTGAATTGAAATTTATAGGTGGTTATCCTGAATATATGCGTAAACTTATAGACAATGTCAACAGAACCAGACCCCAGCGAAAAGACTTTACACCAAAGGCAATGACGATGGCAGAAAGGGAAGAGGTGCTAAAATTGTGCCACCCTGACTATGCACCGGGCGGGAAAAGAGAGATTTTGTTTGGCCCTAATAAGGGTGACCTTGCGCCCAACGAAGTTGTTGATTTGTTAGAGGCAAATCCCCTGATTGAGCCAGAGAATATAAATATTTCCAGTCCTGATTATACTACTGACCTTCTAATTATTGGAGGCGGTCTGGCAGGTACATCTGCCGCACTTCTGGCAAATGATAATGGTATCAAAGCGGAGAATATTTTGCTGGTGAACAAGTTACGGCATGGTGATTCAAATTCAATGATGGCTGAAGGAGGAACTCAGGCAGCTGACCGTGAAAATGATTCGCCAGTTATTCATTATCTGGATACAATTGGTGGTGGTCACTTTGCTAACAAACCAGAAGTTGTTGAGGCACTGGTGAATGACGCACCATTTGTAATGGAATGGTTGTGTAGCCTGGGTGCAATCCTGGATAGAGAAAAAGATGGTGGTTTTGTAGAAAAGGCGTTTGGTGGTGGTTCAAGATTGAGAATGCATGCATGCAGAGATTACACAGGTCTTGAAGAACTGAGAGTTTTAAGGGATGAATTCAGGTGCCGAAACATTCCCTATCTTGAATTCTGTCCTGTTATTGAGTTTCTAACCGATGGGAATCGTGTTACCGGCGCAATCTTGTATAATCTTGAAACTGGCGAATACAAAATTGTCAGTGCAAAGGCTACAATACTTGCCACAGGCGGTTTTGGCAGGTTGCATATCAGGGGTTTTCCCACAACCAACCATTATGGAGCAACTGCAGATGGGGTAATCCTTGCTTATCGGGTGGGCGCAAAACTTAGAGATACAGATACTGTTCAGTATCATCCAACAGGTGCAGCATATCCCCAGCAGATTATTGGTTTATTACTAACAGAAAAACTTAGAGGTATGGGTGCTCAACCCTTGAATGTTGATGGTGAGGCATTTGTATTTCCGCTTGAACCAAGAGATGTTGAAGCATCTGCATTCATTAAGGAGTGTTATGTCAAGGGCAAAGGGATTGTAACACCAACGGGCATGCGCGGAGTCTGGCTTGATACGCCATTGATTGATGTGAAGAATGGAGTCGGTGCAATTGAAAAATCTTTCCCTGGAATGTTCAGAATGTACAAGAGATTTGATATTGATATCCGTAAAGATCCCGTACTTGTCTTCCCAACACTTCATTATCAAAATGGTGGTGTTGAAACTGATCCCTGGGGCAGGACAAATATTGAAGGACTGTGGGTTGCCGGTGAAATTTCGGGCGGTGTACACGGGAAAAACAGACTTATGGGCAATTCCACACTTGATTGCCTTGTTTTTGGCCGAAGGGCTGGAATTGATGTTGCGAAATATTTAAAAACCAAACCTCAACAAGGGAAATTGACACTCACACACCTTAAAAAATACGAGAAGATGCTTAAAGATGCTGGTATAAAAACTACAAGAAAGGCGCCGATTCTATTTCCTGAATATCGTGGCAAGGCAGTTCTGGCAAGAAAGATAGATATCTTTTAATAGTTTAGTTTTTCCCAAATTCTCGCTTCGCATATTCCCCGCCCTTACGGGGCGGGGAAATAAATGTCATTGGAGTAGGGAATTTATTCCCGTAAAAAAAGTGTAGGGCAAGGCTTTAGCCTTGCAAATAAAAAGTAGAAAGGCAGGGTTGAACGGTGATGATGCCCGTTTCGTCTAAAAAGGTTACGTTGTTCGTTCTTTTAGCCGTTCGGATTTATTTGGGATTTAGAATTTGTTTCGGATTTCGTGTTTCGGATTTCGGACTTGCTTCTGATACGGGCTTCCTAACCTTTAATCATTAGACGAATTCCTTAAGGAAAGATTCCCCGATATTTATAGACTTCAGCCACCCTTTCTATTGCAACGATGTATGCAGCTGTACGTAGAGAGACTTTCATATCATTTGCTTTTTTCCATACTTCATTAAATGTTTTTACCAGTTTATTCTCAAGCCTATCATTGACCTCTTTTTCTTCCCAGTATAATCCTGATAAAGCCTGAACCCATTCATAGTGGCTAACTATTACACCACCTGAATTTGCAAGGATGTCTGGCACTACATATACTCCTTTCTTTTCAAGGATAGCATCAGCATCTGGTGTTGTGGGCCCATTAGCACCTTCAATGATTACCTTGACCCTTAGTTTATCGGCATTATCTTCCCTGATTTGATTCTCAAGGGCAGCGGGTATTAAGATATCTGCATCCAGATAAAGGACCTCATCTCTGGGGATCTTCTTGCCTTTCTCATAAGGCTCAAGAAGTTTATTCTTTTCTACACATTTCATCAAGTCTATTACATCAAGTCCTTTTTCGTCCATTATTCCAGTTGATGAGTCTGAGACACCAATAATCTTTGCCCCTTCCTGTGCGAGAAAATATCCTGCATAACTTCCAACATTACCAAATCCCTGGATAATAATTTTTGCATCTTTTAGAGATTTCCCCAATTTACGATACAACTCCCGAGTATTGATAAATACGCCTCTACCAGTCGCCTCTTTTCTGCCTTTTGATCCACCAAGCACTTCTGGTTTTCCAGTGACTACTGCTGGTTCAGTGTGCCCGGTCATCATACTGAATGTATCCATCATCCATGCCATTGTCTTGGATGTTGTGAAGACATCAGGTGCTGGAATGTCAATATGCGGCCCCAGAAGTGGTCTTATTTCTGTAGTATATCTCCTTGTTATTTTCTCAAGTTCTCTTTCTGATAGTTTCATCGGGTCACATATCACCCCACCCTTGGCACCACCGTAGGGAAGGTCAACAAGTGCACATTTCCAGGTCATCCAGGCAGCCAGCGCAATCACTTCATCCTCTGTAACATCAGGATGATAACGAACACCGCCCTTGGTTGGTCCTCGGGCATCATTATACTGACATCTAAATCCTGTAAAACACTGGACAGAACCATCATCCATCTGAATTGGAAATGTAACCCTGAGCAATCTTTTTGGGCACATAAATATTTTTTTTAATGACTCAGGCAGTTTCATTGTATCTGCTGCCTTTTCTATCTGTTTTCTCGCCATTTCAGCAACCGAGAATTTTGGCATTATTTGCCTCCTTTTTAGGAAACATAGAAATTTATTAACGAGTGATTATATACAATTTTACGATACAGTCAACGGGGCAGATACTGGGATTTAATAAATGTTGTGTCCATTTCTAATAATTCTATAGACGAATGAATATTCTTGATTCTACCATACCTTTATTTATGGGCGAAATGGCGTATAACGTCCCCAGCATAAAAGAAGTTTTTGCAAAGCAAAAATTTGGTTGAGTGCCGTAAGGCACAAGCCTTTTATTCGTTGTTATATGAAGTTGCTCTATTTTTTTCATTTAAGATTCTCCGGACAATTCCATGGAGATTTCATTAACCGTTTGTCTAACTTTTTCAACATCATTTATGTTGTCTATTATCTGCTTTAGATAATTCTCTTTAAAAACAACGAAACCATTGCCAAGAAGATAAAAATATTTATGAAATGATTCCAATGCCTTTTGATAGCCACTCTTGTCTTTAACCCGTGGACTGGTAAGCCTTCTTTCAAACTCTTCTATATTAAATACAGCATAAGGTATAGTAATAATTGTTTTCTTTCCACCTACAGTCCTTGCCTCTTTTTGTTGGCTTATTTTGGCTACCTGAAATCCAATATCATTAATTTTAGCGTCAATTCCTTTAGCATCTAACTCCGCATTGCACTCTAATTGTAAATTTTTCCCTTCTTTGGCACAGACATATTCAAACATATAACAAAAATCTAATTGAGTAAGGACAGACACCCAGGTTCTATACATTCTTGCCTTAAAACCTTTCCTAAACCAATCATTTTCTTCAAGTGATTTATTGAAGAAATATCTTTTGAATTCCTCAAGTGCCTTCTTACTTTCTGGACAAGTATTTATTTCTCTCCAAAATTTCTCAAACCATTCATCAAACTCTAGAAATTTTCTATTCTCCCAGTAATGTTTGAATATTGAGGCAAGTGGTAAAATTTCTTTGGGTAAGTCCTGCTCTACCCACTTAATCTCTTTCAATTCTTTCCGGTATTTGTTCAAAGGTATGCTTTCAAGAAATTTACGATATCTATTTAAATCTATAGTTGGATTTTTTATAAAAGCCTCCATTTCTGTATTTCTTCCCACTCTTTTTTACTCGGCAGTGGAAGATTTTTAAGTTGAGTAATGCTTAAGTGATAGGTAATCTCACGATAAGTATCTTTTATATATCTCTTCACATAATCTGAATTGAGATATTCCACTACCTTTTGTTCACTTATATCAAATTCTCGGCTAAAACTAAATAAATCGTCCTTTCTTAAAAGATGATAAACATCACCCATCCACGGATAGCACTTTTCATCAATAGCTGCCCCTACCTTTCCATCTTCTCTAAAACCTAAACCGACTACGATATGTTGAATACTAAAATATCCACGCAATTTTTTTACATCTGCCTTTTTAATCCAATAACCTGTAAAATTTTTATAGATAATCTCATTACATTTAAGATTTCTTCCATTTAAAAGAGGTAGATAATCATTTTCTCTAAGGGGGGGTTCTTTTGTTATACAGGGATTATTTTTAATTTCAGGGGTCCGTGGAGAAATCCTTATTTCATAAATATCACCTAATCTGTAAGAGGAGGTGCTCTCTATAGCACGCGTGTAATCTGTTTCAAATGTTACTACTTCACCCTTCCACTTAGCATTGATTTTTACTGTCTTTATCTTATTATCATGGTATTCCAAAAGTTCCAGTCTGTGTGTAAACTTATCAGATTTAATAAAATTTAACACCACTGATGAAACATCTGCTTCAGGCTTAAACACATCTGAGCCCAAATAAATTATAGCGGTTCCCCCATTTTGGGACAAAAAAGTTCGAAGTTTTCTAAAATCATCTAAAATCATAAATGTAGCAGGAACAATAAAAATCAATTGCCCTTCTGGTTTAAGTAACTTAATAGATTTTTCTATAAACGCACCATAAACATTATATTTCCCATACCAAGTCTCATACTGACTTTTATATTTTTCCTTAGTAGCAGGGTCTATTTTTATGGTATAATGTTCGGAGAGACTTGGAATGCCATAAGGCGGATTGCCAATAACTAAATCAAAAGATGACTCTGGCTGCCATAAAAGATAATCAGCTCTGATTATCTTAATATTGCCACCAATATTTACAGTAGTTAAATAATCGATAATGTCCTGATTAATTTCTACCCCAAAGAGTTTTGCTTGATTAGAAAGTGCAGGTTGATTCCTTCTTATTCCGACCAAAAACTGTGCCAAACCACAGGCAGGCTCTAAAATAGAAAAGTCTTTTTTACGAGTGTATTTAGTAACATCAATCAAGTTAACCATAAAATCAACAATGCGTTCAGGAGTGAAAAACATCCCGTAATCTTTCCTGATACCTTTTAGGTTGTTATTCACTATACTTTGATGAACTTTGTAGTCCACCAATGCTTCTTCTCTCACCAACAATGACTTGTATCTTTTTTGTTGATACTTTATCCCTTTCATATTCTTATCACCTTCTCAAAGCGACCAATTGCGTATAACGTTTCCAGCATAAAAGAAGTCCCGACTTGTCGGGATTTGGGTGAGTGCCGTTAGACACGAACCTTTTATGCTGTGTTATGCGCCGTTTCGCCATTTCTATCGTCCTTTTTCCCTTCAAATTCAAACAACTTGGGAGCATTAAAAACAAGAGAGAACCCTTTAATTCGCTTTTCCGCCAGTTTTACATACTCTTCGTTTATGTCGTATCCAACATAATGTCGTCGGGTTTTTATCGCTGCAATGGCGACCTGTCCGCTTCCTATAAATGGGTCTAAGACAACCTCTCCCTCGAAGGTATAAAGTTGAATCAGTCTATAAGGCAACTCTACTGGAAAAGGTGCAGGATGCCCCACTTTTGTGGCAGGTTCTGCGGCAAATGTCCATACGCTTTTGGTAAATTCAAGAAATTCCTCTTTAGAAATTGTGCTTTTT
>JBNAVN010000034.1:0-26731 GCA_049700315.1 bacterium | reverse complement strand
CATACTCAGCCCTATATAATATTTTAAACACTTGTAATAAAAAGTCAAGGGGTAAATCAATGACATACTCTCAAATTTATCAACATCCGTTACAGCATTGAATCTCGGTGAAGAAAAGAATATGCGGTTTAGAATTTAGAGGTAAATATCCAGGTTATTGACGAGTAGATGGATATTGAGTAGACTCTGTTGTGAATGGCATTTATTTATTTCTCACACTGAAAGAGATAATACCAATGCTTATCAGCAAATTTATCAGCAGAATCTCAGCAAAAGAACGATTGATACAATTTGAATTTGAAGATGGTGCTTTATTTATCTCACTTTATCCACAGGCATTAGGATTATATTCAGGTGAAATAAGAAAAGATTTTGAGAGACTGCCATATTTTGATGACCATGTTGCTGGTTCCCGGATTGTCAGAATAGAACAATTAGATTATAGACCGGTTGTTGATTTGGCCACAGAAAAGGTTGAGTATGGCCAAAAAGATAATTTCTTGATCAGACTGTTATTCTACAAAGAAGCGCCAAACCTGACAGTAAAATGTAAGGAAACACAGAGAAGTCTTTTTCACCGCTATATAGAAAAAAAGCTAAAGCAATCCATATTTGACGCAACTCCAGAACAATTGAAAGATGAAGAAACTTTCGTAAAAAATTTTGAAGGTGTAGACAGGTATCTTGCTAAAGAATTGAATGAAGAGAATTTAGAAAGATTGAAGGCAATCTTGCAGGGAAAATCCTGTCAACCAAAAATTACCTCAATCCTTCCAATGAGGATAAGCCTATTTGCCCAAACCTTTATCAGTGAACACAATACCTGGAATGAACTATTTACTGAGGGAATTAATTCTTATCTTGAGCAAAGAAATAAAATCTCTCAGCAAAGCGACAGACAAGGTATGATAAAAAAACTTGAAAGAAAAGTCGGCCAGTTAGCAAGAGAGTTAGAAAATAAAGAGGCAATGGAATTTAATAAAACCGCAGGTGAATTGCTTATCACCAATATTTCAAGGATTAAAAGGGGAATGAACAAAATTATACTATTTAATCCCTACACCCAGCAAGATATGGAAATTGAACTTGATCCAGCAAAGGATGGCCGGGAGAATGCCGAAATATATTTCAAAAAATACAAAAAGCTCAAACGGGGTATACCAAGGAAACAGGAGCAGTTAATGAAATTGAAAAAACAGCTTGAATTACTAAAAAGTGGTGCTGTAATACAGGAAAAAAAGCCGAGGTCTTATATCTCTTTTCAGAAAGAAGAAAAGTTATCTTTGCCATTTCGGGAATTTGTTCTACCCACAGGCTCTAAGGTCTATGTTGGAAAGAATGCGAAATCAAATATGGAACTTACCTTTAGGTTTGCCCGACCGGACGACTATTTCTTCCATATCCGGGGTTACGAAGGAGCCCATACAATTCTAAGACCGTTGATGCAGAAAGGACAGAACATAAAAAAAGAGGATATAGAATGGGCTGCAGCCATTGCCGCATATTTTAGCAAGGCAAAGACACAAAAGAATGTTGCAGTTTCTTATACCCAGAGGAAATATCTCAAAAAGAGTAAGAAAGGGAAATTAGGTACTGTCATACTAATGCGGGAAAGTGTAGTATTTGTTGATCCAGGATTACCGGCGGATACTCAGAATTGAAATTGCCCCAAAGGCTGTAAAAATAATGTTGGGCAGCCAGGCTGCAATGAAAGGAGTCATTATACCAGTGTAGCCGTATGCACGGCAGGATTGAATTAATCCCCAGTAGACAAATGCGAGGACTATACTAATACCAAGACCAATTGCAATTCCGCCCCGACGCAAGACCACGGATATGGGAAGGCAGATCAATAGCAAGATAAGGGTGATCAGTGGAAATGAAAATCTATAATTCAATTCAACATTTTCTTTTGCTACATCTTCTCCAGCGCGCAATCTCTTTTTGACGAATCTTGATAATTCAGCGAAATTCATTTCTTCAACAGGTTTGGGTGAACGGGAAAAATCTACTGGTTTTTCTCTTAACTCAGGCATGTCTAAAACCTTATAGCGATTAATGAGTTCATTGTCCAAGGTATCAAATTCGCGCACAGTCACCTCTGTAAACTGCCAGAAATTGAAAAATTTTCCGGTCATAGCATCTATCCGTTTTGTTATCCGCTGATGCGCATCAATCTTCCACAACATTATATTTTTTAGTGTTGAATCTTTAGGATTGAACTCTTTGATGTAATATATCCAGTTGTCTTCGCCATAGTAGAAAAAATTACTCCGCCGAGTTTCGCTCGGTAATGGTCTTTTGTCAATCTTGGTTATCCTGTGCTTTGTGAGTTTACCCTGGGCCCAGACTACAACCGTCTCCTGGAAGACAAATGTCAATACAGATATTAGCAACCCCGTTATTATGATGAGCACAAACAAATTGTTTATGTCCATTCCCTGGGTTTTTAAGGCGAGTAATTCGCGGTATTTTGTCATATAGCCAAAGATGAAAAATGCACCAATAATGGCAGCAACCGGTATCAAAAGCACTGTGTAAGAAGGCACGAGATATAGATAATACAAAAGTACATCTTTGAAAGGAATATTTCTTGATAGATATCTACCCAGGTTGTCAAAAAGATTGATGATAATGTAGATAAAAATAAGGATTAGAAGAGTAATAAATAGGTAGCGTAGAAAATTGCTCAAGACATATCGGTAAATTTTTTTCATAGAGTTTTTTTCCTCACAAACGGCAGGTGTTCATATTCAGCAAGCCATAAGAGGATTATACCTGGAATGAGCAGAACAAAATTTGGCAACCACATTGCCCAGAAAGGCGAGAAGTTTCTGCGGTCAGCAAATTCCTCACCGGTTAAGAGCAAGATATAATAGCAGGAAAATAATAATATGCCAAGCAACAAACCAGCGATCCCACCTTTTCTGAAAAGATAACCCAGTGGTGCACCAATTATCAAAAATACAAGGCAGACAAAGGCAAGGGAAAATTTCTTGTTCAACTCAATAAAATAACGCGCCCGGTTTCTTAATTTACTTTTAATGATTGAAATCTTCTGTTCAATTTGGAATCTAACGATCTGAGTTCTCTCAATTTCACCGGTCGTGTATTTGTCAATAGCAGTTTTTGCGGTTTCATCTATCTCTATCTTGACCTTTTCAATTTCTGCAGAAACTGTTTGAATATTTGACAACAGACTTGGAAGGTTCAGTTCATCGTCACTTCGTACATTCCTTTCTTTTCTGATAAGCTCTGTATTTATCGGAATGTTTATGACCTGTTTACTAAAACGTGTCTTCTGATATTTGGTATTATCTATCAATTGATGGAATTCGCCGTTGAAGAGAACAAACTGCATAATATCTTCAGCTTCAATTGATTGTAGATTGCCATTTGGCGCCGTAGTAATTGTATTGTTTCTCAAATCATAGATTGTAACATCAAAAATGTCACCGGTCTTCTCAATTTTTTTTGCAATATAGATTGTATAGCCGGGAAATTCATTTGTGAACACGCCATCAGAAAGGCGTACTGCTGGTCTTTTTCGGGCAATATCATACATCAGGTTTCTTCCACGATGATTTGCCTCCGGCAAAAAGTAATTATTGAAAATTGCCAGCGCAATCATAATTATTACGACGACAACTGCGGGTGTTCTCATCATTTTTAGGAATGAAACCCCGCTGGTCTTTAAGGCAAGTATCTCGTTATCATGGCTGAATCGTCCAAAGCTCATCACGATGGCAATCAAAATTGCCATGGGAGTGGTATAGGATATGATCAGGGGGAGATTATAAATGAGAATTTGCCCCACAATGCTCAAGGCAAGTCCTTTACGGACAAATAGATCTATGAGTCGAAAAAGTTGGTCCATTAAAAGTATAAAAGTGAGGGCAAAGATAGAAAAAAGAAATGGCGGAATGAATTCCTTTATAAAATATCGGTCGATTAGGCGGTTCATTTAATGAATCCCTTGTTTTTTAAAGAATTGATTGACTGTACAGCCTGACTAATCAGGACAGTCATTTCGGGATTTATGTTTTCATCAAAGTCTATGATGTTAAATTCTACAAGTCTCATATATGGCACATAGAGATAGGAATCTGAACTTATATTCTTCATCAAAAAAAATCTGTCAGGATTCTTTGGAGGAAGGAAACTATCTAACAAGAGAATAAAATTGTTCAGTTTTATTGTGTCATTCGCGTAGAAATTGCCATCGGGTGCGGGTTGCAAAAATCCCTTTTTTATTGCATACGCAATCGGATTCTTGATTTTGTTATTCGTTGTTGCACCGGTAAAGATTTCTGCACAGAGTTGCTGGGTCAGTGCACAGGACCGGTCAAACCTGTGAAGGACTGATACAGGACAATTTAGCAAAAGTTGATTGATTTTGTAGTAGAGATTTGTTTGACGGTAATAATTAAAAAGATTGAAATAGATTTGCTCGCCGGGATTTTTCCTTCTAACAAGTTCTTCAAGAATTTTTATACTTGCATCAATGTTTCCAGTCTTGATGTAGCAATTGTAAAGATAGAAAAGAGTTGAATCTCCGGACGGTGATTTTTTGTAAAAATCTGTAAAATATTTTATTGCTCTCTCATAGTCTTTGTTTTGGTAATTCTCAACGCCTTTTCTATAAATATTTGGTCTGGGCAATAATGTGCATGATAAGATTGAAATGATCAGAAGACAGTATTTAACCCGGTAGTACATTGCTAAAACACGGAAAAAGGAAATTGAATATATTGGTGCTTGCAAGTTAGAAGCTTGAACAAAGCGGGCGACGGGATTTGAACCCGCGACCCTCGGCTTGGGAAGCCGATGCTCCACCGCTGAGCTACACCCGCACACTGAAAGTTTCTCCACATCCTAAAAGATTATATCTGAAAATTCGCCGAATGTCAATATGGCTTGACAACAAAAGAAATTTGAATATTCTTATGATAGCAAAGGAGGTCAAGATGATGCGCATTTCATTATGCCTGGTTCTGGTCGTGTCCTTTGTTCTGGCAGTTGGAATGGGCAGGATCCAGGGCAAGGTGGTGGATAATTCTAACGGTGACATATTGATCGGTGTCAATGTGGTGATTGAGGGAACAGAGTTCGGAGCATCTACTGATGAGAATGGTGTTTATGTCATTCCTTTTGTACCTGTAGGGACCTATGAAGTTACGGCGTCATATATTGGATACAATTCAGTTACAAAAAAGAATGTTGTTGTTACAACCAATCAAACATCAAACATTGATTTCAAACTATCTCCTGGCGCGATAGTTCTGGAACCGATAGTGGTCGTTGAAGAAAAACCAATTGTCATCAGGACCCAGACGCAGACAACACATACTTCAACAGCCGAAGATATCAAGAAACTTCCTATTAGCGAAATCAATCAAATAATAACACTTCAGGCTGGTGTTTCAAGTAGCAGTCAGGGAACTCATATCAGGGGTGGTAGAAGTACGGAGATTGCCTATTATGTGGATGGAGTTCTGGCAAAGGCGCCTCACTACGGGACACAGTCAGTCCAGATTAATAAGGAAGCAGTGGAAGAGATTGGTGTTATCACCGGCGGATTTGATGCAGAATATGGTGAGGCATTATCCGGTGTTGTAAATATTGTTACGCGTGAAGGCGGTGACAGAACAAGCGGCAATTTTATCTACACGACAGATGAAATTTTCTCTTCGGATAAGTTAAATTATGGTTATAATCAGTATGAATTGAGCCTTGGTGGGAGTGTTCTGCCAAAATCACGATTGAGATATTTCGTTTCTGGTGAATCGTACCTTACTGATGCCCATCAGCGGGCAAAATACAAAATTATTTCACCACGGTTTGACTACAAGGCACAGGGTAAATTGGCTTATAGGTTGCCTAACGCAAAGGGCAAGGTAATCTTATCAGGATTTTATCAGAGGGAAATGTATCAATACTACAGCGATATCTGGGGTGAGTTGAGCATGATTTATAATCTTGACCACAGGGCTGCGGAGTTAAGAAAAGGATATTTAGGAAGTCTGACATTCAACTATATGCCTACGACAAAATCAATCATGGAAGCCAAAATTGGATATACAAAGAATACAAGGTTCTATGCAGTCAGGGATTTAGAAGAAGAACAGAGACAGGGGCGCAAATGGTATGAAGATTATATTTTCAAGGCAAATCATTTCCCCGAACTCTTACTTGAAATTCCTGATACCCTGATAAAATCATATTTGATTGATTCTTTGGCGCTTCCTGATATGCCGTACCATTATGTTGAATTTGAACGTTCCACAGCCAGGAGTTTAAGGAAAAATCCATATGGTGCAACTGGCTTTTTCTACACGGTCGGCGATGATAGAATGTGGCGGTATTTTTTCAATCGTGATTATCAATTCAACTTTGCCTATACCAATGCAATTGGTGAAGTCCATGAATTCAAGACTGGGTTTAATATTATTTCTCAGAATGTCGGCTGGTTTGACAACAACCTTCCATTTTATCTCACTCCTTTCTGGGACAGATATAATAAGAATCCTCTAAAGGGTGCATTTTATGTACAGGATAGAATGGATTTTGAGGGAATCATTACTCGACTGGGAATAAGGCTTGATTATTTTGATTCCAAGGCAAGTGGATTAGAAAATCCTTCTGATATCACAGATTCCGTGGTGATTAAAACTCCACCTAAAATTAGGCTTTCGCCCAGGCTTGGTTTTTCAATGCCTATTACTGAACGTTCAAAATTCCGTTTCAATTACGGACACTTTTATCAAACACCTACTGCGCATGATCTATATCGCTCAACTGAACCTGAGGTTGTCTGGTTGCTTCTGAGAAGATTCAATTCAGTCGTTGGCAATCCCAATCTTACAGTGGAAAAGACTGTTGCCTATGAAATGGGCTATGAAAACCAACTCTCTGATATATTCGCTCTTGGTTTTATTGCATATTACAAAGATATTTATGATCTCATTCAGACCCAGAAGATTGATGTGCTACCTTATGCTTATTACCAGGTGAGGAATCTTGATTATGGTAATGTGAAAGGAGTTGAACTAACTTTGAAAAAGAGAATGTTGAATTACTGGTCTTTTGATATATCTTATACGCTTCAATTTGCTAAAGGAACTGCTTCTTCAGCCTGGCAGAATTACTACAATGTTTATCTTGAAGATCCAGATCCCATTACTGGTGAATATCCAATACCCCGCATTGATTACTGGTTAGATTTTGATGAACGGCATATTGTTAATTCAGCGTTGGGCTTTGAAGTCCCCGAGGGTTTCATTATTCTACCCCTGCGTAATGTGACCAGTGACTTTATTTTTTCTTACCACTCAGGCTTTCCATATACACCTACTGATTCAAAGGGAAATAAACTCGGCGATGACAATTCAGCGCGCATCCCCGGATACATCAATGTGGATGCCAATATTACAAAAGCGATAACGATCAGCAAATTGAAATTTGTTATATTCACGAATTTGTATAACCTGTTCAATACCGAGCAGATTACTTCAGTCTACAGTACAACTGGCAGACCAGATGATGATGGCCAGTCTTCAACGATAAATATCGGTCAATTTTCAAATATTTCGCTTGCGAGTGCATACTACACACCTCAGGCTGATTACAATCATGATGGTTTATGCAATCCGTATGAATTGAGAGAAGAATATGTTAAGGCGCGAACTTTCTATTATAATAATCCTCTACACTGGAATCCTGGATTCAGAATGAGAGTAGGTGTAGGATTGAATTTCTGAGAATTTTTGTTTGACTTGATATGTGGCTCTATCCGGTTAGGTAAGATATGAAAATCATCTGTAGGTGCGAAGATATCACTGAAGAAGAGATAATTCAGAAAATAAGAGAAGGGTACCGCACAATGGATGAATTGAAAAGGGTTCTGCGCGTAACTATGGGACTATGCCAGGGCAAGGGTTGTAGAAGACATATTGCACGCATTCTGTCCAGGGAATTGAATGTTCCGATAGAAGAGATTAGACAGCCGACTTATAGACCACCTACCAAACCAGTACCTATCAAGGCAACGAAGTAAGAATAGTTTATGAGTTGAGGTTGAGACGCAGGTCGTAGAAATTTTTTAATTGTGACATAATGTGTCTCAGGATGAATTTATGCAGAATGTAATGGATATGCTGGATTTGGGCAGAAAGAACTACAAAGAGGCCTGGGATATTCAAAAGATGCTCCATGAAAAAAGAGTTCATAATGAAATTGCTGATACACTCATACTTGTTGAGCACAATCCAGTTGTGACACTCGGGAAATCAGGTAATAGAGACAATATTAAGATTCCAATTCAGTTATTAAAAGAAAAAGGGATTGATTTTTTTCAAATTGAGCGTGGCGGAGATGTGACATTTCATGGTCCGGGGCAAGTTGTTGGTTATCCGATATGTAATATCAAACAGGGTCTGGCAGGGATAAAGCCTTTTATTGATAAACTTGAAGATGTAATCATTGAGACACTTTATGATTTTGATATTTGTGCGAAAAAGCGAGAAAAAATGATTGGTGTGTGGGTTCAGGAGAAGAAGATCTGTTCAATCGGAATCGCGGTCAAGAGGTGGGTGAGTTTTCATGGCTTTGCCTTGAATGTGAATATTGATTTGCAATATTTTGATTTGATATACCCCTGCGGATTTAAAGATATTAAGATGACTTCTATGCAGGAAATTTTGAGAAGGCAAATACCTATGGAGGCTGTAAAAAAAGGAATTATTGAGAATTTTATAAAAATTTTTCAAAAGAATTGCGTGGTATAATCCGGTTTGTAAGATTTATTGACAATTCAGTTTTTTTGTCTATAATCAGTTACTATGAAAAAACCTAATATTGCCCGTTTGAGAAAAAAATTGGTTGATGAGGGGATAAAACTTATTGACCTTAAATACTGTACCCTTATCGGCAATCTAAATCATATCACAATACCGGTTGAACGGTTTGAAGAAATATTGAGTGAAGGTGTAGGGGTTGATGGTTCAAGTTTGCCTGGGTATAAGGGAGTGCAAAAAGGTGATATGCTTCTTTTCCCGGATTTGAGCACGGGTTTCATTGATCCCTTCTATGAAGAAAAGACCATTTCTTTCCTATGCAGTGTCTATTTACCCGAAAAACTGATTCCCTATGAGAGGGATTCAAGAACTATTGCCCAGAAAGCGAGCAAATATCTGAAGAAGATTATCAATACTACAGTATTTTTTCAACCTGAATTGGAATTTTACATTCTTGACAGGTGTGTCTATGGTGAGGGTCCTGGTTATAGTTATTATCGTGTTGACCTGGAGAGCGAATCAGAAGCCAGTGTTAACTATCCTATCAGATTTAAGGGTGGTTATCATATTGGACCACCTGAAGACCGTTTTGCAAATCTGCGTAATGAAATGGTGAATTTGCTTGCCCGGTGTGGGATAAGATCAAAATATCATCATCATGAAGTCGGATCAAGAGGGCAGATGGAAATTGAATTGCTAATGGAGCCGTTGATTAAATCAGCAGATAATCTGTTTCTGGCAAAATATTTATTGAAGTCACTGGCAAAGAGAAATAACAAATGGCTCACATTTATGCCCAAACCATTCCTGGGTGAGCCAGGTAATGGATTGCACTTACATCAATATCTTGGCAAAAACGGATATTCACTTTTTTATGATCCAAAGGCAAAAAACTGCCTTAGTGGTCTGTGTCTAAAATATATCGGTGGAATTCTTCATCACTCGCGGGCGCTCTGTGCTTTTACCAACCCGAGCACAAATTCTTATAAGAGATTGATTCCCGGGTTTGAGGCACCAACTTATACGGATTTCGCCCTGGGTAGTCGCACCTCAGCAATTCGCGTTCCTGCCTACATAATGAATAAAAAAGAACTTGATATAGAATATCGCATACCGGATGCTACAAGTAATCCTTATCTTGTTATGAGTGCAGTTCTACTTGCTGGGCTGGACGGTATTGAGAATAATTTGAAACCTGACAGAAAAGAAAAATTACCAACCAATTCATACGAGGCGATAAATGCACTGAAACAGGACCACAAATTTTTGCTTAAGGGCGATGTATTCAATAATGACCTTATTGAACGCTGGATTGAGGTGAAGACAAAGGAATTTGAAGAAGTCCATCTCAGGCCACATCCATATGAGTTTAATCTTTATCTTGGTGTATAGGGGGCAGGCGTAAAGAGAGAAATGGAACAGACCAATGAAAGATAAGATCAATATTGGTATTGTCGGGTGTGGTGCGCATGCGCAAATTGCCCACATCCCAATATTCAAAAAAAATGAAGACTGTGAGGTCATTGCGATCTGTGATACAGATGTTCGTAAACTTGATTATTTAGGATCAAAATATGGTATTTCAAGAAAATATCAGGATTTTCAAGAGATCATAGAGGATAAAGATATTGATGCGCTTGTGATCTCAACACCTAACTATCTTCATACACCAATGACAATTTCAGCCTTACAGTATGACAAAAATGTCTTATGTGAGAATCCAATGGCAATAAATAGTAAAGAAGCCCAGGAAGTTGTTAAGGCTGTTGAGCGGACAAAGAAAAAAGTTGCTGTTGCCCTTACCGGACGCTTCAGACCCGATGTTCAAACCCTCAAGAAATTTGTCAGGGGCGGAGAATTGGGTGACATATACTACTTGAAGGCAGGATGGTTAATTGGTACAAAAGAATGGATTCTGCCTGATTGGCGATTGGATATTCTGAAAAGTGGGGGAGGGGCTTTTCTAACAATGGGCACGCAGGTTCTGGCGATTACAACCTATTTCCTTGAAGATAAAGAAATTGATACAATCTTTGCTTCAATCCATAAAAAAGAACCGGAATCAAGTGTAGAAGACACCGCAATGTGTATCATAAACTATAAGGATGGAACTTTGCTCACGATTGAAGTAGGCTGGTCATTGCTCTTTGAAAAGGACTTCTTATACTGTAATATCTTTGGCAGAAAAGGAGCAGCACTTTTGAATCCATTAAAGATCCATAAAGAATTACACAATGAACTGGTGAATGTAACACCTACAAATATTCCCAAAAATTGCTACAAAGTTGCCTGTGAACTTCAGGCGCAATTCTTTATTGATTCTATGAAAAAGAGAAGCCAGCCACCCTTTACTGCAGAAGATGGCTTGTTAGTTGCCCGTATTACTGATGCCTTTTATGAATCAGCAGAGAAAAACAGACTGGTGAAAATTTAGAAATGTCCAATGAAAACTTTTCTTCTAATTTTGTCTTCTGCGATACTTTTGTCTCTTTCTTTTCATCCCCTTGGACTTCATTTCCTTGCCTGGTTTGGTTTAATCCCGGTTCTATTTGTAGCAAGTAAGGCGAAATTATCAAAGACTTTTTTGATAGGAATTTTTTTGGGCTTTCTTTTTTCTCTTCTATCACTTTTCTGGATTGTATTTTTACAGATTGAAACAAATATAAAAATTTTAATGCTCTTTGGAATGGTGTTGATGTTTTTGTATATTGGGCTTTATTTTGCTATTGGTTTTTTGCTGGCGCGTTTTTTGGGTCTATGGTTTCTGCCGTTTGTTGTGGCTGGTCTTGAATATCTAAAAGGGCTTGGTGAACTTGGCTTTCCCTGGCTTTCGCTTGGGTATTCTCAGGCAAGGTATCCCCTAATAATTCAACAGGCTTCAATCTATGGAGTATATGGCATTTCTTTTTGGTTGGTGTTGATCAATGTTTCACTGTTTTATGCTATAAGGAGTAGAAGTTTCAAATATTTCGTTATGTCCATTGTATTTTTTCTCGCACCAATTTTGTATGGATATTTCAGAATACATAATATTCCCCAGCCTGCAGAACATATAATGGTTGGCATTGTCCAGCCCAATATTGACCCAAATCTGAAATTTAGTGCCGCGATGAGAGATGAGACTTTTCAGCGTCTTTTAAGGCTCTCTGAAATGTGTCAGGAAAAAAGTCCGCATGAAAAACTTGATCTTATTGTCTGGCCCGAAACTGCGACACCGATATTTATAAGAACCCCTGGTTTTTATCAAAATGCAGTTTTTGAACTGGCAAATCGGTTGGATGTACCGATCTTTACCGGCACACCGCTCTATGATAGAAGCAAACATGAGATTTATAATGGTGCAGTTCTTATAGAACCACAAAAAGGTATTACACAGGAATATAAGAAACTCCATCTTGTCCCGTTTGGTGAACACATACCGTTTGACAAATATGTTCCGCTATTTAGAAAGATTGACTTCGGTGAAGGTGATTATTCGCCCGGAAATGAGTATACTGTATTCTCCACAGAAAATATCAGATTCTCCTGTCTAATTTGTTTTGAATCAATTTTTCCTGAGATTTCAAGGGAGTTTGTTAAACGGGGGGCAAGATTACTCACCAATATCACCAATGATGGTTGGTTCGGCAAGATCTCCGGACCCCAGCAACATAATGATATGGCAATATTGCGCACAGTTGAAACTGGTGTGCCACTTGTGCGGAGTGCCAATACTGGTATATCAATGATGGTTGACCAGTGTGGTAGGATTCTTGAAGAGGTCGGGCTTTTTGAAGAGCATATTATTGTCTGTCCGGTTCCAATGTTAGAGATTAAAACCGTATATGTTGCGATTGGTGATATATTGTGGTTAATGTCGCTTGTTCTAATTCCTGTGTTATTAATAATAAAAGTGCTGTTGAAAAAAACACATGGTCGTAGTTCTGCCATAGTAAGCCTGTTCAGCACATTGTTCTTGACTTTTGGTTAAAATTGTTTAATATTATATTATGAAATTGCCAAAGGGCAGACCTGTGCTTGAGAATACGCGCCTGGAATTCATTAATCTTGATAATGTATTGAGCGCTTCAAAAAGGGAGAGGGCACATCGTATTTCCGGATATATCTCAATAATCTATCCAGATACGGAAGAATTGATATTCTTAAGGCAGGGTGAGCCTTTTAATGCAGCAAGGTTAAGTGTCAAAGAAAGAACAATCATACCAATAAGTGAAGTAATTGAGAAGGCACGTAAGGCAACATCAGGAATTCTTTCAGAATATGCTACTGATGAAATATTGCTCAATATGATTATTACCTCAATCACCATTCAACCAATAAAAACCGGTCTGGATCTTAATCGGTTACAGCCGAAGATTCTAATTGACAAACTAAAAACGACAAAATTTGATGGTTTTCTTTGGATCAGAGCGAGTATTGAGGAGTCTTTCGTTGCATTTAGACAGGGGGAGCTTGTTGGTCTTTATGCGGCCGGAACTGCTGAAAGGGTTCAGGATGAAAAAGCCGTTGCGACTTTCTTAACCAAGCCAAATGCAGCAATATCAATATTTGACAAGATTGAAACAGGCATTCCGGTTCAAGCAAGCCCTGCTCAGGTGGAAATGTTTTGCAAGATTATTTCGGCATTAATAAAAAACTATTCAAAACCCCTTGGTAATACAATGGTTTTGAAGACTGTATTAATGGCAAAATCAACTGCCCAAAAAGAATATCCATTTATCAACGAATTTCAAGTTGACGCAGATTTCAATATATCAGCCAAGCTTGTTATTGAACCCAAGACATTAGCACGCGGCATTGCCCGCTGGCTTGATTTGATATTTGAGTCTTGTTCAACATTATTGGGCAAAGAAAGTGAAGTTATTGCAAAGAGGGTCCTGAATGACTATCGCTTTGCCCTTATGTCTTTAAACTTCTTTGATTATACAAAACTGAAAATTTAATGCCCCTTTATATTGTCGCTACACCAATTGGGAATCTTGAAGACATTACAGTTCGTGCAATAAAAATTTTGCAAAATGTGGATCTGGTTGCCTGTGAGGATACACGTCACGCCTCCATTCTTTTGGAAAAATACAATATCAAAAAAAAACTTGTTTCATACTATGACCGTGTGGAAAAGAAACGGACACCTGCTTTGATTGCGTTTCTAAGACAGGGTAATAGCATTGCTTTGATAAGCAATGCTGGTACCCCACTGATCTCTGACCCTGGCTATGTCTTGGTGAAGGAGGCAATTGCGGCAGATATTCCTGTTTTTTCAGTTCCTGGACCATCAGCGGTTATTGCAGCAATCGCGGTTTCTGGTCTACCTGTCAACCGCTTTGTATTTGAAGGATTTTTGCCCAAGAAAAAAAATCAAAGGCTCCAGATCTTGGAACTGCTGAAAAACGAAAAAAGGCCGGTTGTCATTTTTGAATCTCCTTACAGGATTAACAAAACACTGAATGAAATTAAGGGAATTTTTGGTGATAGAATGATTGTTGTTGCCCGGGAATTGACAAAATACTATGAGGAAATTCTGCGTGGAACAGTTGATGAGATCCTGAGAAATCTAAAAACAAGTCGGGGTGAATTTACGATTATACTTGCAGGTGAGAATGAATAAGATAAAATTCTGGGGCAGGAAATTATTTGTTTTACCAATCGTAAGTTTATTGATAAAGATGAAAATTCCACCGAATGTTATTACCATTTTGAGTCTGGTCATCGGAGTCTTTACATTTATTACCTATAAAAATGGAATATTCTGGCTTGGTGGCATTGTATTATTCTTCAGCAGTGTTTTTGATACATTTGATGGAGAAATTGCCCGGCAGACTAACAGAGTGACGAAATTCGGTGGTTTTCTTGATTCCACCATTGACCGGGTAAATGAATTCCTCGTTTATTTAGGTTTGTTTTCTTATTATTATCACCGTGTTGACTATGCACTGTTCTGGGTTGTTTTTGCCCTGTTTGGCTCAGTGATGGTGAGTTACACAAGGGCACGCGGAGAAGGTTTAGGAATATCACCTCAGGTCGGAATATTTGAGCGATTTATTCGTCTACTGTTTTTGATTGTTGGGTCTTTTTTGGGTCACAGAATAATGGTTTATGTATTGGTAATCATTACCTTTGGTACTTTGCAGACATCACTCCAGCGTATTTTCTATCTTTTGAGGAATTCCAAGTCCCTTGATTAAACAAGAATATGAATAATTCCCTTATGGATAAACAAGAGCGGGTGTTACTTGTTGCAGTTGGCGATAGTAAGAAAAAAAGATGGGAATTGATACAGTCACTTGAAGAACTTGCCAGTCTTGCCCGCACTGCTGGTGCTGAAGTAATAGAAAGTTTTATCCAGATGCGTGACAGATATAATCCTGCTTTGTTGCTTGGCAGGGGTAAGGCCGAAGAACTTGGCAAGATTGCGGCCGACTTCAATATTGAACTTATGATTTTTGATACTGAACTTTCTTCAGCACAGATCAGGAACATTGAAGAAATAACAGGCATAAGGGTCATTGATAGAACAACATTGATTCTTGATATATTTGCCAAACACGCAAGGACAAGGGAAGCAAAATTACAGGTGGAAATGGCACAGCTTGAATATCGCCTACCCAGGCTTGTTGGTAAAGGTTTGGAATTATCAAGGTTGGGTGGAGGCATTGGCACCAGGGGACCGGGTGAAAAAAAATTAGAGGTAGACCGCAGACGCATAAAAGAGAGGATTTCTGTCTTAAAAAAAGATTTGAGAAAGATTGAGTTGTCAAAGCAGGTCCAGAGGAAACAACGTTATGATTTTTATAAGGTTTGTATGGTGGGTTATACAAATGCAGGAAAATCGTCACTCGTCAATGTGTTGACAAGAGGAAATCTCCTCACGGCGGATTATCTTTTCTCAACGCTTGATTCAAATACTTCAGTTCTTTTCTTGCCACCCAATCATAAGATTCTTATAAGTGATACAGTTGGATTTTTGAAGAACTTACCACATAGTTTGATTGCTTCATTTCGTGCAACACTCGCTGAAGTTCTTGAAGCAGACCTGCTAATTCATATTGTTGATGCAACAGACATGGACATTGAATCAAAGATGAATACTGCGGAAGTGGTATTGAGAGAGATCGGTGCTGATACTAAACCGAGAGTTCTAATTTTGAACAAAATGGATCGGCTTTTTCAGGAAGAAAAAATCAGACTGGCTGAGCGATATCCTGAGGCACTATTTGTTTCAGCCCGGGAAGGCACCGGTATTAAGAAATTGAAGGAATATTTGAGAAGGTATTTTTTTTGAAAAATGTGCGCAAAATAAAGTTTCTCTTTGATCGTTTTGTAACGGCAGCAGAAGAGTCTATTGGGTATGCAGTGTTTTTGAAAGATTCATTCAAAATTTTTAACAAACATCATTCCTGGTAATTGTTTTACGAATCCTTTTATCTCAAGGTCCAGCAAGATTTTCAGTATTTCAGCTGTAGACATATCAATTTTTTCCTTCAATTCATCAAGATATGTAGGTTCAAAAGACAGACCATCCCATACCTTTTTTTCTTCATCTTTCAGAATAACCTCCTTGATCGTCCGTTCCTTTTTGGTGAATTTTATACCGAGATATTCAAGAACTTCACTGGCAGAAGTCACCGGGGTTGCGCCATCTTTTATCAAACGATTTGTGCCGATTGATGTTTTAGAATAGATATTACCTGGAATTGCGTATATTTCTTTGTTCTGTTTTAGTGCCCATTCAACGGTATTCATTACCCCTGATTTCTCTTTTGCTTCAATTGCAACGATCGCCCGTGAAAGTCCAGCGATAATTCTATTACGTTTGGGAAAATGCTGGGCAAGGGGTGGAGTCTGGATATTGAATTCTGATATTACAGCGCCATTCTTTAGGATTTCGTTCAAGAGGGTGCGATTTTCCGGCGGATAAACAATATCCACTCCACATCCGAGAACAGCAATGGTTCTGCCGTTGTTTTTCAAAGCACCCCAGTGTGCTGAGGTATCAATTCCCCGAGCCATTCCACTGACCACACAGACTCCAGCCTGCGCAAATTCCCGGGCAAAATCTTCAGCAATCGCCTTGCCATATACGGTTGCCCCCCTTGTTCCAACTACACCGATTGCAACCTCATCTTCAGGGATGACCATTCCGCGCACAAAGATAACTGGCGGAAAATGTTCAATATTTTTTAACCAGTGAGGATATTCATCAGTATAGTAAGGGATTGCCTTTATTTCATATTTTTCTAATATTTCCCATTTTCTTTTGATTTCGTCATTAATTTTCAATGAACATATCCTGTGGGCAATATCATTTCCTGTGAGGGCAGATAATTCTGTAAAACCTGCCCTGATTATGTTGCCCGGGTTTCTAAATTTTTCCAATAGCGTAAAAAGTCGGCTTTCAGTGAGTTTTTCAATGGATAAAAGGAGAACAAAATCCTTTGCCTGTTCTTGAATTGACTTATCCATTATTTTGGTGTCTCAAAGATTTCTTTCAATGCCTGTTTCATTTCAGGCACACAACCAATAAGGGCTGAACAGGCATCATTCCCCAGTTTCTTCGTATTTTTCATTTCTTCAATTGCGGCCAGGAATTTTTCACCATTTTTTTCTGCGATTTTCTTCATTGCTTCTTTTGCTTCCTTAATCACCGTGGGATTGGTATCGTTCAATAGCAGTGTGATAATCACACCGACTGCATCAAGATCACCAATCTCGCCAAGGGTCCTGCAAGCAGCAGCACGGGTATACCAAAATCCTTTACTACACAATTTCTTCAATCTTGGCACGAGTTTACTACCGACCTGCACAAGTTCCTTGGTAGCCTGTTCACGCAGATACCAGGAACTGTCTTCAAGGATTTTCAGGAGAATCTTTATTCTATCTGATTCAGACAGATCACCCAATTTGTTTAAGATTTTCAATTTCTTATTAATATCACCTTCTTTTAGAATCTTAAGCAAAGTCTCTTTATCAGTCTTTAGAGAAATTTTCATTTTCTAATTTATTTTTTAATGTATCAAGTCCAATGTTTTTTAGTGCGGAGATATAAAAAACTTTTTCTTTCAGGGAGAAACGCGGAATTTTTTCAAGAAGGTCAATTTTGTTAAATACTACAATGCGCGGCTTCTTCAGCAACTCTTTGTTATATTTTTTGAATTCTTCAAGGATTGTATAATATTGCTTTACTGGTTCATCTGTAGCAATATCAATCAGCAAAATCAGCATATTGGTTCGTTCAATGTGCCGTAGAAATCTTAAGCCTAGCCCCCGACCTGAATGAGCCCCTTCAATGATCCCGGGCATATCAGCAATGATAATATGATGATAATTTTCCTTGATCACACCTAAATTGGGTGTCAGGGTTGTAAAAGGATAATCTGCAATCTCGGGATGGGCATTGGTTATCGCTCGCAAGAGCGTTGACTTTCCCGCATTGGGAAACCCAACTATGCCAATATGGGAGATCAGTTTCAAAATAATTTTCAATTTGCACTTCTCACCGGATTGACCCTGTTCAGCAAATCTTGGTGTCTGGTTTGTTGATGTGACAAAATGCCGATTTCCTCTACCACCCTTTCCACCCTTGGCAACCAGCAGGGTCTGCTTGTGCTGGAGTATTTCACCAATGAATTTACCATCCTTATAAGCCTCAATACCCAGGGGAACATAAATGTATTTATCCGCGCCTGACCTTCCATTCATACCCTTACCTTTGCCATGCATACCCGGTTCAGCCTTATAATGTGGTCTAATTTGCAGGTCATACAGAGTTTGTAAATTCTTTTCACCAATAAGATAGACCGAGCCGCCATCACCACCATCCCCACCATCCGGTCCGCCTTTGGGCACGAATTTTTCTCTTCGGAATGATGCACAACCATTTCCACCCGGACCTGCCTCTATATATATTGTAGCTTCGTCTACGAACTTCACAGACGATTATAACAAATCTTTTATCGGTGTCAAGAGAGTGAAGAGGGGATTTTCAAACAGCAAAATGCAACACTTTTTTACCTGCCGCAAAAATGTTGCAAGTTTTTTTATCTATCCAAAAAGTGGTCCCTGATCTGACTTTATGTTGAAATGCTCGTAAGCAAGTCTGGTTGCTTCTCTACCCCGTGGTGTTCTTTTGATAAATCCTTCCATTATTAAGAATGGTTCAAAGACTTCTTCAATAGTCTGGGCGTCTTCACCAACTGCAACTGCCAGACTATTCAATCCGACTGGTCCACCCTGAAATTTCTCAATGATTGTGTGAATGATTTTTTTGTCCATCTCATCAAGACCCCGCTTATCCACATCCATTCTCTTCAGGGCATATTCACAGATTTCCAGATCAATGGTCTCTTTTCCCTGAACCTGGGCAAAATCGCGTACCCTCCTGAGCAGTCTATTTGCAACCCTTGGCGTGCCCCTTGCCCTGCGTGCAATCTCAAGACTCGCATCCCTGGATAATTTTATTTTTAAAATCTTTGCTGATCGTTTGATGATCTGTTCTAAATCTTCAGGCGGATAATAATCAAGTCTGAAATTTATGCCAAATCTTGAACGTAATGGTGAAGAAAGAAGACCAGAACGGGTTGTAGCACCGATCAGTGTGAACTTCTCAAGTTTTAATCGCAGGGACTGCGCACCCATTCCTTTATCTTGAATAATATCAAGATGGAAATCTTCAAGCGCTGGATATAGATACTCTTCAACAAGTTTGTTTATCCTGTGCACTTCATCTATAAAGATAATATCACCGTATTTCAAATTGCTCAATATACCTGCGAGGTCAAAGGGCCTTTCAAGAATTGGGCCTGATGTAGGGTATATGTTGACATCCATCTCCCGGGCAATGATATGCGCAAGCGTGGTCTTGCCAAGGCCAGGAGGTCCAAATAGAAGGATATGCTCCAGTGGTTCTTTCCGTTTCTTCGCAGCCTGAATAAAGACCATGAGATTTTCAATGGTGTTCTTCTGACCAATAAATTCTTCAACCTTCTTTGGTCTAAGGGTTAATTCATAGATTTCTTCGCCTTCAAACTTTGTTCCTGAAAGTGCTCTTTCTTTCATTTGCTCCTCAATGCCTGCTTGATTAATTCTTCGGCAGGCAGGTCATTGGGCAATCCCTTCAGTCGGCTAATTGCTTCTGCACGGGTCAATCCAAGTGAACACAGGGCATTTAGTGCCTGATTGAATGTACCTGTTTCTTTCACGAAATTCAACTTACCTTTCATTTCAAGGATTATCTTGCTTGCAAGTTTTTTGCCAATTCTCGGCACCGAAGATAGCAAATCAAGATTTTCTTCCTCAATTGCCTTGGCGATTTCATCCGGTGAAAAATTTGATAACAAGGTCAGGGCGGATTTTGGTCCTAATCCAGATACTGATATCAACGCCTCAAAAGTATCCAGCTCTGTTTTCTGAAGGAATCCGTAAAGAAAAATTTCTTCATCTTTGATCAAACATTTTGTATATAATGCAAGGTCCTGATTCAACTCTATTTTTTCAAAAATATTCAAGGGCGATTGGACACTGAAGCCAATCCCATTGACATCAATGATAAGAAAGGGCGGTGATTTTTCTATTACCTTTCCTTTCAGTCTTCCAAACAAAATGGCTCCTTTTCTATCCGATCATAGGTAATCATTTAACCGATTGCCATTTAAATAATCTCAATTTACGCTGGGCAGTATAGGCAATTGCGAGTGCATCAACAGCATGATGGGAAATGCGTGAATTGTTCTTCAGAAGGATCCGTTCTATTACAAACCGTACCTGGTTCTTTGAGGCACGGCCATTTCCCGTAGTAACCAGTTTTATCTGGGCAGGTGTATATTCAATGAATCTTACTCCATTTTCCAGCAGCAGAAAAATAATTGAACCCCTTAATTCAGAAATTTTGATAAGACTGGCAACATTCTTTTGAAAGAATGCTTTTTCAAGGCAGATGACATCTGGTTTGTACTGAACAATCAATGATTTGATTTTCTCACAAATAGCAAGAATTCTCTTGTAATACTCTCTTTCCTTTGGTCTGATGGTGCCATAGACAGGTTCTTTTCTATCAATAATGATTCCAAAACCAGTTGCTGAAATACCTGGATCAATACCCATTATCCTCATAGTACCGCATTAGCAGTGAGTTTTCAATTCCTTCAGGATTGACTGGAAATTTTTTCCATTACTTCGTCAGCAATATCAAAATTACCATAGACATGCTGGACATCATCCAGCTCATCAAGTGCTTCAAAAAGTTTTAATACTTTTTCCGCATCTTTTTCACTTAATGGAATGGTGTTTTGAGGGATTTTGGTCAGTTCGCTACTCGTGATTTCTATGTTGTTATTTTTGAACAGTTCCTTTACTTTGTTAAAACTCTCAGGCGGGGTGATTACCTGGTAAGTATCTTCCTCGGTTTTCACATCAATTGCACCACCATCAAGTGCCAGGCTTATAATAGTATCTTCATCATATTTCTTTGCGTCAATTGTAATAATACCCTGGGTCTGGAATTGCCACGCAACCGAACCCTGGGTTCCAAGACTGCCGTTGTGCCTTGATAGAATGTGCTTGATTTCACTGGTTGTGCGGTTTCTGTTATCAGTAACTGCTTCAATCAATATTGCTACACCATTCGGACCATATCCTTCATAAAGCACTTCTTCAAGGGTCTGTCCATCATCAAGTTGTCCGGTTCCTCTTTTTATTGCCCGTTCAATATTCTCATTGGGCATATTTGCTGCCTTCGCTTCATCAATTGCAGTACGCAATCTTGGATTGGCATTAGGGTCACCACCGCCATGCCTTGCAGCAATGGTTATTTCCCTGATTAATTTGGTGAATATTCGTCCCCGTGCAGCATCAGCCCCGGCTTTTTTTCTCTTGATCTTTGCCCACTTAGAATGTCCTGACATAACACACTCCTTTTTTAATCATCATTAAGAGGTCATCTTAACAAATTCAAACAATAATCAAAAGGTCTTATCAGCCTTCTAAAATATTTAGAACATTTCTTCAATTTCAAATTGCCTCTTATGTATATATATTTTAATCAAAAATTATGATAAGTCAAGATCTCAACTACTTGACATTATGATTTTCCCGCATAGAATTAATAATAACAAAGGAGATAAGATGTTTAGACCATCATTCAAATTCGTTATTGTTTTTGTGATACTCTTTGGTTTTTTCTTCACAAGTTGTGCACCTGGTAATGAGCGGTGGAATCAAAACATAAACCCGGGGCATAAGGCTGGGTTCTGGGCAGGTCTATGGCACGGAATTATTCTCATTATTACTTTTGTGGTGAGTTTGTTTACCAAGGAAGTCGGGTTATATGAGGTGAATAACACTGGTTGGCCATACAATCTTGGGTTCATACTTGGACTTTGCTTTACAATTGGTGCGCCATGGCGCTGGTTTCCGCGGAGACATTGAGAGATTGATATTACATAAAATTGAGGAGGTTTTTATGTACAAATGTATTGCGAGTATGTTGCTTTTTGTTTGTGCACTCTCTGGTCAGGGTTTTCTGAACATCAAGGTCAATACCGATAATACAACTCAGATTCAGAATGAACAGCAAATTGTTATCAATCCAACCGATACTCTGAATCTTGTTGCAGACTGGCGCGATTTTAGAGTTGGTTATCGTCAGGTTGGGCATGCTGCATCAATGGATGGGGGAAGAACATGGATTGCGGAAACTCTATTTGTGGAGCCGACCTACATCTGGGATTCTGACCCGGGAATGACAGTTGATGCTAATGGAAATTTCTATGCGATCATCCTTTCATTCAACTCAACTTCAGAACCAAATGGCTATTTTTTATTTCAGTCAACAGACAAGGGTGTTACCTGGAGTGCTCCCAGAACAGTAGTAAATGGAGTTGCCAATGTATTTGAGGACAAGGAATTGATTGCCTGCGATAGAACTTCAAGCCCTTATACTGGAAATCTTTATGTTGCCTGGGCAAGATTTTTGAACTATTCTACACCTGCAGTCTATTTTACACGTTCTACAAACCAGGGATTTAACTGGTCAGCGCCGATTCAGATCAGCGATAATCAGGGTAATCTTCAGTGGCCTGTGCCTGCAGTAGGTGCAAATGGTGAAGTTTATGTTGCCTGGTGTTATTACAACGCAATAAGGTTTGACCGCTCTACAAATGGTGGTGTTTCATTTGGTACTGATAGAACAGTGCAGAGTATTGCCTCAATGAATCGTTATGTAAAAGGCACAATACTTACATTTTCATACCCGGCAATGGATGTTGATATAACTAATGGTCCTTACCGCGGCTATATTTATGTTGCATATATGGATAATGGCACTGATGGTTATCCTGATATGTTCTTTACCCGTTCTACTGACGGTGGGAATACCTGGAGTACAAAAGTACGCATTAATGACGACGCTGTGGGCAATAACCGAGATCAATTTCACCCCTGGCTTACTGTGGACAGGACTGGGTGTATCTCAGTAATATTCTATGATTCAAGGAACGATCCGAATAACATTCTCTGTGACTTATATCTTGCTCAGTCAACCGATGGTGGAGTAACCTGGCTTCCCAATGTTCGTGTTACAAATGTATCATTTGATCTTAGAATAGGTTTTGATTATAATATTTCTCCTTATGACCCTAATAAGCCTCTGGTTGATCAGAGGGCAGGACTTATTGGCGAGTATAATGGACTTGCGGCAGCTTCAAAAGGCAATCCCATTCCGATCTGGACTGACACGCGGAATGGAAATCAGGATACCTATGTCGGTGTTATGGAAAATATTGGATTGCAAGAGCATTATGGGAAACTAATGACAAATCCGGTTGTACTGATGGCAAATCCCGTGCACAACTACATTTTTCTGGAATTGAATTTGAAACAGGAAAAGAATGCAGCATTGAAATTCTACAATTCACAGGGAAACCTGGTCAAACAGATTAACACCGGCACTCTTACCGCAGGGTCTCATAGACTGAAAATAGATATCTCTTCACTTGGTAATGGCGTTTATTTTATGACTGTAGGCAATGTGCAGAGAAAGATTGTAATTGTGAAATGAACGTGTAGTTGTAAGACTGAAGATAACAAAAACCTGAATCCAAATAGCTAAATGTATTTCGCAATCTTCATATCCGGATTAGCATCTGTCATCAGTCAGGCACTGCTTATTCGCGAAGCACTTGCATTTTTCTCAGGCAATGAATTGGTTTCAGGCATTGTATTGTGCTTCTGGCTACTATGGACAGGTCTGGGAAGTTTAATTTATTCACGAATAAATCTCAAAGTTGAACCAAAAATAAAATATGCAATCCTACTATTTTTGCTCTGCCTCACATTGTTTTTCTCTTTTGTATTCATAAGAATTGCTCCAGAAGTATTTTCCCTTCCCTTTGGCGAAGTGATTGTTTTAGATAAGATAGTTTTGATAACTCTATTTGCTCTGTGTCCAACTTGTTTGATAATTGGTGCCCTGTTTCCTGCAGGTTCAGCAATTATTAGACCGCAAAAAGTTTACCTGATGGAAGGGATAGGTTCATTTTTTGGCGGGATATTTCTTTCTTTCATTTTTATTAATTTCCTTCCACCCCTTGGGATACTGACTATCCTGCTTTCTTCATTGCTTTTTGCTGGATTGCTTTGCCTGAATAGGAGAAAACTGGTTTTTCTTTGCGTTGTTCCTTTGTTTCTTCTTGTGAAGATAAATGATATTGAGTTATTTTTTAGAAAGGTTCAGATGTCTGGTCAAAATCTTACTGGTGTGTATGAATCCAGGTATGGCGCGATTGCTATTACAGAGTCTGAGACTCAGAAGAATATATATACAAGTGGTTTTTTTGATTTTGCTTATCCTGATATATACTCTGCTGAAGAGGCTGTTCATTATCCATTATTGATACACAAAAACCCTGAAAATGTCTTGCTTATTGGTGGTGGATTTGGCGGTGCCATAGAACAAATTCTCAAGCACAAATATGTTAACAAACTTGTATATCTTGAACTTGACCCGAAGGTCATTGAAATAGCTAAAAAATATGTTGGTCCTGTAAAGCCTGATAGCCGATTAGATATTGTAGCCATTGATGGCAGGTATTACATAAAGAACACGCAAGAGATATTTGATTGTATTATCATAAATCTTCCTGACCCGATCAATGCCCAGTTAAATAGATACTACACAAAAGAATTTTTTCAGGAGGCAAAGAAAAAACTAAATGCAAATGGCGTGTTTTGTATAAGAGTAAACTATTCACCAGACATACTCAGTCCAATTTATGCTCAGTTTTTGGGCAGTATCAATCATACACTCAAACAGGTATTTCAAAATGTTTATATCCTGCCGGTTGCAAAGGCAACCTATATTGCAAGGGAACATCCAATTCAGGGAAGGATTACAGATATTTTGAAAGAGGAGATACATAATAGGAATCTGAACTTGACATATGTGAATGACTACTTCTTTGACTACAATCTGACTGATGAAAGGATTGAGCACATAGAATCGCGCATTGCTCAATCCAAGCCGTATACCAATACTGACTTAAAACCTGTTTGTTATTACTTTAATACTGTGTTATGGGGTGGGGTGATATCGCACGATTTGAAAAATCTTTTTGTCAGATTATTCAAATTGCCACCAATCATATTTTTCCTGCCTCTGATTTTAGTCGTTCTATTCTGGCATCGCCGGTTAGTGATTTATTTTTCTGTTTTTTCCGTTGGTGCCACGAGTATCTCTGCAGAAATAATTCTTTTGGTTTTGTTTCAAGTATGTTATGGCTATGTTTATTATTGGTTGGGAATTATCATTGGACTTTTTATGCTTGGTCTGGCATCAGGTACTTTTTCATATATGAAAATCAGAAGTGCACACCTGATATTGATTGCTAATACACATTGTCTTTCAAACATCCAGTTTTTCATCGGGCTCTATTTCTTGGTAATCCTCCTTATCGCGGTTGCAAAATTGCCGGGCGTGAATTATTTCATTGCGTCTCTGACTTTTTTGGGTGGATTCTTAGGAGGGTTTCATTTTCCTTTGACCATTGAGATTCTGGGCAATGAAAGAGCAGGAATTATCTATGGCGTTGATCTTTTGGGTGCAAGTTTGAGCGCAATTATTACCGCAATCATTTTTATTCCAATTATAGGTATCATCTATACACTCTTGGTATTTGTTCTGCTCAATATCCTTGTCAGTATTGGCTTGCGACTTACAGACAAACAGCACTTTGGCTCCTTATTGACAAGTGGTGCATTTTAGGTAGTATTATCTTATGTGTGGTAGGTATGTTCTCCACGTCAGTCTGAGTGAGATAACTGAAGAATTTGAGATCTATGATGTGGATTTTGTCTGGGTGCCAAATTTCAATATTGCACCTGGAAACAATGTGCCAGGGGTTATAAATGATAATCAAAACAAACTTTTGGTATTTCACTGGGGATTGATACCAAGTTGGTCAAAAGATCAGAATGTTGGTTTTAAGATGATAAATGCACGTGCGGAAACGCTTACTCAAAAACCTTCTTTTTTCAGGATTTTGAAAACCCAGCGTTGTGTTATCCCGGCAAATGGATTCTATGAATGGTATACCGATGAAGAACATAAAACAAAGACTCCATTTTATTTTCGCCTCAAGTCAGAAAGGATTATGGGTTTTGCAGGACTTTATGATGTCTGGAAATCACCTTCAGGAAATCTAATCAGATCCTGCACAATCATTACAACCACATCAAATGAACTGGTCGGAAAATATCATAATCGCATGCCGGTAATTCTTGAACCTGAACAGAGAAAAATCTGGTTAGACAAGAATACAAATGATCCTGCAGAGTTGATGCCTCTTTTAAAGCCTTATGCTACTGCTGATATGGAAGCCTATGAGGTATCAAGGCAAGTGAATTCACCCAAATTCAACACCCCTGATTGTATAAAACCTATAAAA
>JBNAVN010000033.1:0-27846 GCA_049700315.1 bacterium | reverse complement strand
GGAAAATTATTTGCATACTTGTTGTTAATTGACTGTGAATATCTTTTATTCATAAGCTATTATCCTCTTTATGGAAATACAAAATTTTCATAAATTGTTAAATTATACAAAAAATAATGTAAATGTCAATAATACAATTAAATTTTGTCCGTCAAAAAGTGGACTTTTGATGGGAAGGGACACAAAACTTGACAATTGGGGGATTTTCTATATACTTGTCTCAAGGAGGCTTTAATGAACTTAGGCTGGCAGGAGATTCTGCTGATATTGCTCATTGTGCTGATTCTTTTTGGCGCAAGAAAGATTCCTGAACTCGCACGGAGCCTGGGCAAAGGGGTTAAAGAATTTAAAAAAGGTCTGCACGATATAGAAAATCCTGAAGAAGATAAAGAGAAAGATAAAGAAGAAAAAAAGGAAAATTGATTCTTTTAACGGGTAGCGAAACCATATGGCTATTAACGGTCTTTCAGGAGAGGTGTCCGAGTGGCCGAAGGAGCACGACTGGAAATCGTGTTTCCGCCGAAAGGCGGAACGCGGGTTCAAATCCCGCCCTCTCCGGATAAAAACTCTCTAAATGTTGTAAAGAAGAAAGGAGAATTATGTATTATAACGGTGCAAAAATTTTCTTGGTCTCTTTTTTTGTTTCGCTTGTCACATCAATAATTGTCTGTGTTCTTTTTCTCTTTGTTTTACCAATAGGCAAATCCGGTGGTGATGTTGTTATTCCTGATCTGACCGGTTCAACACCTGAACAGGCACGAGTGATTGCGGAAAACAGGGGTTTGTTGCTGGTTGTGGGTGGTGAAGAAGAGAATGAAAAATATGCGGATAATCAAATATGCCGACAGGCGCCCCTACCCGGTTCAATCGTCAGAAGTAAATCAAGTATTACAGTCTTCATTTCAAAAGGTTCAAGCAGTGTCATTGTTCCTGACCTCAAAGGATTGGGTCTGAGTGAAGCAACCATAAGGCTGAATGAATTTGGTTTACGCATAGGCGATATCAAGACTGAAGAGAATAGTACAATTGACAAAGACAAGATAATATCAACAATGCCGACGGCGGGTTCACGCGTAAAAAAAGGAGACGCAGTTACAATTGTCCTGAGTGGGGGTGCTGAGAGTGTTGATGTGCCAAGGGTGATTGGCAGGGCACTTTCCACAGCAAAAAGAATTATTGAAGAAAAAGGATTTGTTGTGGGCAGTATTACTTATGAAGTAAGCACGGAGTTTGATGTGGGGATTATCATGGCACAAAATCCACGGGCGGGCACAAAGGCAAAAAAGGGTTCAAAGATTGATCTTGTTGTTGCTACAGTTCTTGACCAATGAAACGATTACTGACTTATGTAATTATTATTCTGATATTTTTCGTCGTCGGGCTTTTGCTTGCCAATTTCCTTTTTATGCCATTGTTTGTGCGCAAAGGAGAAGAAATTGTTGTGCCCAATGTCTGCAATCTTCCACTTGACTCTGCTACAATGATACTAAAAAAAGCCGGACTCCAATCAGTTGTTACAGAACGACGATATGACCGGATCATTGAACAGGGCAGAATTATTATCCAGGAGCCATTACCTGATGCCAAAGTAAAGAGGGGCAGAATTATAAACCTTTCAGTGAGTTTGGGGATAGAAAAAATTATTATACCAGTTCTCTCAGGTCTTGAATTTGCAAAGGCAAAACAGATAATTGACCGAATAGGGTTGGTTATCAGTGATATTGATTCAATCTATTCTGATTCAATCAATGAAGGAAAAGTAATTCAGACAATTCCGATACCGGAAACTGAGGTGAAAAAAGGTGATGGAATAAAGATAATAATCAGTAAAGGGATTGTGTTGAAATCACCAAATTTGATTGGGTTGAAATTTGCTGAAGCAAAAGACCTTTTGAAAAAATTTGGTCTTGTATTGGGCACGGTTACTGAAGTGGAGGGCACCGGAGAAAAAGGAAGTGTCATTGTGCAGGATCCTCAACCTGACCAGGTGGTCAATGCTGGTGATACAATAAATCTAATGGTGGTGAAGTGAAAATTGCACCATCAATCATTGCTGCTGATTTCACAAAACTGAAAAATGAGATTGAAAAGATTGAAAAGGCAGGGGCAGATTTAATCCATCTTGATATTATGGATGGCGTGTTTGTTCCCAATATTACATTTGGACCAATGATCGTAGAAGCGATTTACCGTATGACTGATCTTGAACTTGATGCCCATCTTATGATTGTAAACCCTGAAAAATATTTCGCGAGATTTATCCAGGCAGGTGCCCTATGGATTTCATTCCATATTGAAACTGTAACAAATGTGAAAAAGTGTATAAAAATCATCAAAGAAAAGAAATGCCGGGCAGGAATTGCTGTTAATCCTGAAATATCACTAAGGAAAATTCTACCATTTGTCAAAGATTTGGATTTTCTATTGATAATGACCGTTCATCCGGGATTTTACGGTCAGAAATTCATTCCTGAAGTTTTGAAAAAGATTGAGCAGGCAAGGAATTTTGTTGATAAAAATAGATTGCACTGTTTGATACAGGTTGATGGGGGAATAAATGGAGAAAATGCCCGCATTGTTAAACAGGCTGGCGCAGACATACTTGTTGCCGGTGCTGGTGTATTCAAGACAAAGGACTACAAAAAGGCAATAGAAAATTTGAGATGTTCCAGAATTTAGCTGACAGGTTTCAGATTTTGAGGCGCAAGGTCTTAGGTTACGGTAGAATCACAAAGACCGAGATAGATACCATACTCAGGGATTTGCGTGTCACCTTACTTGAGGCAGATGTTCATTATCAGGTTGTAAAAGAATTCATAGAGAATGTTAACAAGAAGGCAATTAGTCAGAATCTTGATAAAAGATTGAATCCTGGTGAACTTGTGATGAAACTGGTATTTGAAGAACTGGTGGAATTGTTGGGCAAGAATCCTCACCACCTTTCTTTTAAGAATACCGGACCTACTATAATAAGTCTGCTTGGTTTGCAGGGTGTGGGTAAGACGACAACGGCTGCAAAGATCGCATATCGGTTTAACAGCAAAAAACCGTTGCTTGTACCTGCAGATGCAAAAAGACCTGCGGCAGTTGAGCAACTCACCCAGTTGGGTAAGAGAAACAATATTTCTGTGTTTTCATTAAGAGATGACCCGGTCCTCACGGCAAGGCTTGCAAAAGAGAGTGCAGAAAAACAAAATTACGGACTTGTGATTATTGATACTGCTGGTAGATTGCATATTGATGATGAACTCGTGAATGAATTGATTCAGATAAATAATACGGTGAAGCCAGATTACAAAATCTTGGTTGCCGATGGAATGACCGGACAGGATGCAGTAAATCAGGCAAAGACCTTTAAAGAAAAGGTTGGTCTTGATGGCGTGATTTTGACAAAACTTGATGGTGATGCAAGGGGTGGTGCGGCTCTGTCTATTGCCCGGGTCTCTGGTGTGCCTTTATACTACATTGGAATAAGTGAAAATATTGATGGACTTGAGGAATTCTATCCTGACCGCATTGCCCAGCGCATTCTGGGAATGGGTGATGTGATAGGTCTTGTGGAAAAAGTTAAATCCATAGAAAAAGAAGTTGATCAGGCAAAATTGCAGAAGAAGGTTATGAGGGGTGATTTGAACCTTGAAGATTTTATGGAACAGATGCGGGCAGTAAAAAAACTTGGTCCGCTTTCCAAACTTGCTGGAATGTTGCCGGGTGTGAAAGAGGCAGATGTAGATGAAAAGGAATTTAAAAAGATTGAAGCGATAATAAATTCAATGACAAAAAAGGAAAGACAGCATCCTGAAATAATAGATGGTTCAAGGAGACGGAGGATCGCCTCAGGTAGTGGCACTACGGTTGCTGATGTTAATCAGTTACTGAAGCAGTTTTTCTATGCCCGGGATTTGCTCAAAAAGATGGGTAAGGATATGTTTCACGGGAAAACCCGATTTAAACATTTACAAAAATGAGTATCTTATCAGCAATCGGCAATACCCCAATTGTGGAACTTGTAAATCTCAATTCCAAAAAACCAGAAGTGAAAATTTTCGCAAAGATTGAAGGAAATAATCCTGGTGGTTCAATAAAAGACCGTGCTGCTTATTATATGATAAAAAAGGCAGAAGAATCAGGTGAACTTACCAGCGACAGGATTATAATTGAACCAACATCCGGGAATACCGGTATTGCCCTGGCAATGATTGGTGCAGTAAAGGGGTACAGGGTGAAACTTTTTATGCCTGAATGTGTTAGCGTTGAGAGACAACATATCCTTCAGGCTTTTGGTGCTGAGGTTATTCTGACACCAGCAAAAGAGGGTACTGATGGTGCAATTTTGAGGGCACAACAACTGCTCAATGAAAATCCTGAACAATACTATATGCCAAACCAATTTGAAAATAAAAACAATGTTCTTGCGCATTACGAGACAACCGGACCTGAAATATTTTCTCAGACAAAAGGCAAGATTGATGTATTTGTTGCAGGTATGGGCACGACCGGCACCCTGATGGGCGTTGGTCAATATCTCAAAGAAAAAAAACAGGATATCAGAATTGTGGGAGTTGAACCAGCTGAAGGACATTCAATACAGGGATTGAAAAATATGAATGAATCCTTGATTCCAAAGATTTATCAACCTGAAATATTGGATGAAAAGATAGTAATTGAAGATGGTGCGGCTTTTGAGACAACAAGGCTACTTGCGACAAGGGAAGGTTTATTTGTGGGTATGTCAAGCGGTGCGGCAGTGGCGGGTGCCTTGCACATCGCAGAGAAGATGGATTCGGGCACAATAGTTGTAATCCTTCCGGACCGGGGCGAGCGCTATTTGAGCACAACATTATTCCGATCAATATGTGCCAAGTGCCCTCCATAATTTTCATCAATCTAATATTTGTATTTGGTCTAATTGCTGATAAAGGTGATTCAGATAGCATTGTAGTTGAAAACTGGTGGTATTTAGGTCCGTTCTCGGTCGGGGTCAGAGAAGGAATTACAGGGTTAGATTTAGATCTTGATGCTGATTCATTTGAACCTGATACAACAGCTATCTATCCAAGTTTTCTTGTCCAGGGCGGATTTGTTAAATGGAAGAGATTACATACTGATAATGAACGCGTAGAAATCAAATATGAAAATATATTGTGGGATACAATCCAGGATTATTATGGCGTGGCAGGACTTTTAAGTGCAAGTATAGTCTATGGTGAATTTGAATGCAATGAAAAAGTTTATGCGCTTGTGAGTGCCCAGGGTGTTGGTTTTTTTGTTCTTAATGGTCTACTTTTACCCGGTGATGTTTATGGAGACAGATATGTGCAAATTCCAGTTATGCTACAAGGTGGTAAAAATAAGATCATCCTGAGAGCAAGTGGTTATACAGGGCATTCATTTTCTCTTAAGATCATAACCAAACCTGAGCCTTTAATGATTATCCAGGACATTACATTGCCTGATTTGATAAGAGGAGAGAGTTATTCTGGTTATATTGGCGTGCCAGTTGTGAATACAACTGATAGGGTTATGAAGAAATTAAAAATTGAAATTTATGGCGATGATATAGAAAAGACCGAAAAAGAAATTATAAAAATTATGCCCTTGTCTGTGATAAAAATTCCGGTATCATTGAAATCAAAGGATAGAATTGAAACAGGGGAGAGCACACTCGTAAGGATTCGTATATATAACAAAATTTATGAGGCAGATGATTCTTTGTGGATAAAGATAAAAAATCCTGATGAACCTTATAAGAGGACATTTATCTCAAAGATTGATAATTCCTGCCAGTATTATGGAATTTTACTGCCAAAAGATTTTTCTTCTGATTCAGAATATGCATTGATTATGTCATGCCATGGTGCAAGTGTTGAGGCAATAAATCAGGTTAAATCATATACACAAAAAGATTGGGCATTTGTTGTTGCCCCGACAAATCGGAGAAGGTATGGCTTTGACTGGCAGGATTGGGGAAGATTGGATTTTCTTGAGGTACTTGAAGATGTGAAAAAGAATTTTAAGATTGATGAAGACCGCATTTATCTCACCGGCCATTCAATGGGTGGGCATGGTGTCTGGCATATAGGATTGTCACATCCTGATTTGTTTGCGGCAATTGCACCGAGTGCCGGCTGGGCAAGTTTTCAATTATATATTCCATGGTTTTTACAGCGGAGTGAAATCTTTGCCCATCCTGAACAGTTAAAATTCCGTGATATGGTATTGAGGGAAGATATTGCACCTGTGTTTTTAGAAAATACCTTGAATTTGCCGATATATATTTTGCATGGTGGGGCAGATGATAATGTGCCAGTGCTCCAGACAAGGATGATCGCGCAATATTTAAAAGAAATTGGTTATAATTTTGTGTATAATGAAGTTGAAGGAAAGGGACACTGGTGGGATATTGATTCAACACCCGGTGTTGATTGTGTAGATTTGAAAGAAATGATGGAATTTTTGAAAGGCAAAAAAAGGAATCCATATCCTGAGAGCATTGTTTTTAAGACCTCAGATATTGGGCATTCAAATCAGGCATACTGGATAAGGATAGATGAATTAGAAAACATTTATCAGGATGGAAAGATAATTGCGCGTGTTGATACTAAAGGCTTGATGGAAAAATTTATGGATTCCAAGCAAAAATACATCCTGTACAATATTCAAACAGAAAATATCAGTGTTTTTACTATTTCTTTTAAGGAACTGGCTACCTTTCCTGACTATGTTTTTTTTAATATAGATGGAAAGAAGATTAGATGTAAATACAAAAATCAGCAAGAGAGCACATTCACAAAGACAAAAAACGGATTCAAAATTACAAAATATAACAAAAAGAGATTTGAAAAGACTGCAGAAAGATACGGTCCAATTAAACAGGCATATTTTAGCCCATTCATTCTTGTCTATGGGACCGTTGGCGATTCAATTGATACAGAAAATAATCTGCATCAGGCAAGGTTACAGAGTTATACCTGGTGGATCAGGGCAAATGGGTATGTTGAGATAATCCCTGATACTGAAATAACTCAAGAACATATAAAAAATTTCAATCTCATATTATTTGGCAATGCCCAGACCAATGCGTTTATTAAAAAGATAAACAAAAGACTGCCGATAAATTTTGGCATTGAAAAAGGCATTGCCATTCAGAATGAAGTTTTGAAACACAGTGACCTCTGTTTAATGGAAATCTATCCCAATCCATTTAATTTAGAAAAATTTGTCTTGTTATATTCAGCAACGACAAAAAAGGTGCAGAGATATTTGGGCTTATTTTCTGCAATCTATTCCGGTTCTGGATTACCTGATTTTGTAATTTGGGATGAATTGGCTGGAAGATATGGCTGGGCAGGGGTTGTTGGAGCAGGGTTTTTTAGTAAAAACTGGCAGCTGGATAGAAAATTTATGTATTTTAAGAAGAAGGATTTTTGAGGTGAAAAATGCAACATTTTTGCGGCAGGCAGAAAAGTGTTGCAAAATGATGAGGTGCTCCCTATTGAAAAAAGTCCAATTTTATGTATAATATATAAAAGGAGAAAAAATGAAAAAAATACTGGTTTTAGTTTTCTGCCTTGCAGTCTTTGTTCAGGCAAAAGGAATTAGACGAGTCAGTCGTTCAACCCTGGAGATAGCACCAAAAGCAAGCCTTTATATTGGCGATGATGTCTACTTTGGCATAGGTGCTGAATGTGTGGCTAATCCAATAAAACAGGTGGGCATTAGGCTCAATATCACTGAGGTCGTATTCGGTAATGGGACTCAGTTCTATTTCAATCACGGCGCTTTGGGTTTTAGCGGGCTTTCCCTTGATGGACTTTTCTACATTCCCATGGCTGAAATTGAACCATATGTACACGGTGGTTTTGGCTTGGGAATTGTTGATACACCAGGACCAGGTGGTTCTAATACATTTTTGTCTTTCAGATTTGGCATGGGTCTAAACTATCCAGTAAATCCCAGGACAAAAATCTTTGTTGAGCCCGGCATAATTGTCTATGATGGAGGAGGCGGTACTGAGGCAATGTTCCGCCTTTCATTTGGTGCTCGGTTCGGGATTTTTTAGAAATGCTTGAAGAAACCATTATCTCCAAAGCAATCATTGAAACATATCTGAAGGACCTTTTGAATTATGTTGAATCCGATGTTATCATTGGAGGGGCGGGTCCTTCTGGTTTATGCGCAGGATATTATCTTGCGAAAAAAGGTATAAAGACAATTCTTTTTGAAAGTGCATTAAAACTTGGCGGTGGGATGCCTGGTGGTGGTATGATGTTTAATAAGATTGTTGTTCAGAAGCAGGGTCTTGAGATTCTTGAAGAGTTTGGTATTAGATACAAAGAATATGAGCGTGGTTATTATGTTGCTGATTCACTTGAGGCAACTGCCTGTCTCACAGACCGGGCACTAAAACAGGGATTGAAGATATTTAATCTGATAAGAATTGAGGATGTTGTTATCAGAGAAGACGAGGTCTGTGGTGTGGTTGTAAACTGGACCAGTGTGGATATGGCGAAATTGCACATTGATCCGATTACATTTAAATCAAAGGCAGTGATTGATGCAACGGGTCATCCCTGTGAAATTGTGCAGATTGTGCAGAAAAAGAATGAAGGCAGATTATTGACGGTAACGGGTAAGATTGAAGGTGAAAAATCTATGTGGGCTGAGGTCGCGGAAAATATGACAATAAAGAATACGCGCGAGATTTTTCCTGGTCTTTATGTTTGTGGTATGGCGGCAAATGCGGTATTTGGTGGACCAAGAATGGGCCCAATATTTGGTGGTATGTTATTGTCCGGGAAAAAGGTTGCGGAGATATTAATAAAAAAACTGAAATAGAAACAAGATCTGTTTTACTCAACATTATACAAAATTTTTTCCATAAAATAGCAAAGGCGATAAGAGTATACCGCCAGAATCTTAAACTCATTTCCCGGAATGGCTGGCTATTCTTAACCGGGACATTTTTTATGGGAATGGGTTTTTCTGGATTTATGCTTTTATTTAATCTGTACTTAAAGAGCATTAGTTTAGGTGAGGGTAGAATTGGTAATATTATCACGGCAAGTACTATTGGCACGCTGATTATGGCAATCCCGGCATCTCTGGTTATCAAGCGATTTTCAATCAAGAAAATTCTTCTGCTTTCAACGCCAGTTGCCCTTGTTTGCTATTTCATACAGGTTTCAACAGTTTATTATACAACTATAATATGGGCAAGCCTTATCTCAGGTGTCGCAACAGTATTTTTTCAGGTGACTGCAGCACCTTTTTTTATGCGCAATTCAACGCCCAGAGAAAGGCCTTATCTATTCAGTCTCAACTTTGCTTCCTCACTGGTGGCCGGGATAATCGGTAGTATCCTTGGTGGGATATTACCAGGAATTATTGAGCAACATGGATTTTCTGCAAATCTTACTTATCGTTATACACTTTACATATTTGGTGGTCTGGTAATGGTTGCTTTTGTTCCATATTTAATGATTAGAGAAGGTGTTGAAATCAATTTGGAACAGACTGAGAGATTTTTTGAGCTCAAAACCAAAGGCTCAATTATCATCAAACTCTTTCTGCCCAATCTCATTACTGGGCTTGGTGCAGGCTTGAGCATTCCTTTTATCAATTTGTATTTCAAAAACTGGCTGCACGTGTCCACTAATCTGATAGGCATATATTTCAGTATCTCTCAAGCCCTGATGATCACTGGATTGCTTATTGCACCACTTGTTGCAGAAAAGATTGGCAAAATAAGAACGGTTTTCTTCTCTCAGATTTTTTCTATTCCATTTTTGATTGTTATGGGTTTTACAAGGAATATACCTTTGGCAGTTACTTCCTTTTTGATTCGTGCGGCACTAATGAATATGGCACAACCATTATTTACCAACTTTGCAATGGAGAAGGTACACAAAAATGAACAATCCCTGACCAATGCACTCCTGGTAATTGCATGGACTGCAGGTCGGGGATTGAGTGCCAGTATTGGTGGTCTTCTGATTGAACATCTTTCTTCTTACGGACCACCATTTTTCACGACAAGTATCCTTTATTTGATTTCAAGCATTCTTTTATATACTTTTTTTCACTAATTCTTTGAATGGTACTGCTGGATAAGAATGCCGATAACTATAAGAATAAGTCCAAAGACTGTTGCCAGTAAAATCTGCTCACCTACAGTTATCCTTATTACGACAAGTGAAAGGAAAGGCACAAGATAGACCATATTGCCAATCTGGGCAGTAGTCTTTGAAAGACTCAATGCCTTCAACCAGAGGAAGAAAGAGATTCCCATTTCAAAGATTCCAATATATATGCCCCCAAGAACTCCCGGTAAATTGGGGAAAAAATTGTGTCTTGAGACCAGCATTAACAAAAAGATAAATACAGTACCAAAGATAAAATTTGTGAAGAGTTTGATTATTGAATCTCTCTTATCCTTTAAGTTATAAATCCAGTAGAATGCCCAGACAAAAGCACTACCCAGGGCAAGCAATACGCCTGGAACACTGGAAAATCTCAGGGTTGTCAATTCACCACGGGTTGATATCAGAAGAACACCAGAAAAACTAACCAGGAGAGCAAGGATACTTTTCAGACCAATTTTTTGTTTTAAGATCATGGCAGATAAAAGGGCAAGGATTATTGCCCAGGTCTGGTTCAGGGGTTGTGCCTGCTGTGCAGGTAAAAGAGAGTATGCCTTGAAAAGAACAAGATAATAGAGGAATGGATTTAAAAATCCAAGGATCAGGGAATTGACAAGACAATGCCTTATTGATTGTTTGAATTCAGAGATTTTTTTTTCAAATAAGAGGATCAAAAAAAGTGTTAACATTGATATGAATGAAGACCAGAATACAAGTTGGATAAAGTCCAAATACCTTAAGGTTATTTTGAATGCTGAGGCAACCGTTGTCCAGCATAAAACAACGATCAGGGCAAAGGTATATGCCTTTTTCTGTTGATCCATATGGTATTTTACTGAAATAAATCACTATATCAAGTATCTAAGTTCTGTAGAATCACAATGCCTATTGAATTTTTCTAATATTCGGATAGAATTATCTTGATTATGAGGGTGATATACTTTGATCCAATACTCGGGGCAAGTGGCGATATGATTCTTGCCAGTCTTATTGATCTTGGCGTTGATAAAGAATATATTGAAAAGTCCCTGAAGTTCATTCCCGATTTGAAGATAAAGGTTAATTCAATTTCCCGGCAGGGAATAAAGGCAAGGCAAATCAGATTTATTACCAAGAAAATTGTGAAGGAGAGGGATTTTATACCATTGATAAATAAGTGCAATCTAAGGGTTACTATAAAAGAGAATGCAATAAAAATCATCAATCGCATATTCAGTGCTGAAAAGAAGGTTCATGGTGCACAACATTTACATCTTCACGAACTTGCAGATGTTGATACAATTCTTGATATCACCGGGGCACTTGTTGCACTGGATTTTCTTGAGGTAGATAAGGTGTATTCAAGAACATTGAAGGCAGGAAAAGGATTGGCCAAAACAGTTGAGGGTAAAATGCCAGCATTCAACCTTGCCACTGCTGAATTATTAAGAAATGCACCGGTAGATTTTATACCGGTTCCTTTTGAATTCACAACCCCTACAGCAGCCGCAATACTGAGCACGATTGCTGAATTTACAGATTGGCTATCTTTGACAAAAATTGATAGAATCGGACTTGGTGCGGGCACAAAGATACTCACGGATTATCCAAATCTGTTAAGGGTATTTCTTGGCGAGATAAATGAATCTTTGGTTGACGAGTGTCTGGTTATAGAAACCAATATTGATGATCAGAATCCCCAGGATTTTGAATTTATTATGGAAAAACTCTATGATGCAGGTGCCCTTGAGGTATTCTTCACGCCGATAATAATGAAGAATTCAAGACCTGGTATATTACTGACTGTCTTATCAGAAGGCTACAACCAGAGGATAATTGATATTATATTCAGGCAGACCACAACCCTGGGCATAAGGATTGATTACAAGAAGAGATTGATTTTGAGGCGTGCGATAAAAAGGGTATCCACACCCTGGGGTGAGATAGGATTAAAAATATTTGAATATGAAGGGGAAAAAAGATTTTCAATAGAATATCAAGATTTGAAAAGGCTTGCAAAAAAGGCAGATATTTCCATTGTTTCTTTAAGAACTCAGATTCAGAACTATGTTAGAAAAAAAGGAATCAGTGACTGAACAGGTAAACGAAATAAAGACCAAATTGTCTAAATATCAGGAACTGAATGATGAAGAACTTGTGCATTTGGTCAGAATGGGCGAGGTTGAACCTTTTGATGAACTGGTTAGAAGACATGAGGTTAAGATTCACAGTCTTTGTTATAGAATGTTGAAAAACTATGATGACGCAAGGGATATGGCACAGGAGACATTTTTGAAGGCATATCGCAACATAAAGAGTTTTGATGGAAGGTCAAAATTTACGACCTGGCTATACAGAATTGCTGTAAATAATTGCATAAATTTTTTGAAAAAAGAACATCCAAGTGAAGAGATAAAAGACGAGATACTTGATATACCAAAAGATGACCCGGTTGAGCGATTTAAGAAGAAGAAATTGAAAGAGGCAATCTACAATGCAATTGCAAAGCTACCCGAAGTGCAGAAAAGTGTTTTTACATTGCGCGCGTTAGAGGAATTGCCATATCAGGAGATCAGTATAATATTGAATAAGCCCGTGAACACAGTAAAGGTCAATTATCATCTTGCCGTGAAAAATTTAAGAAATTATCTGAAAGGCAAATTATGAATTGCTTTGAAGTTCAGGAACGAATTGTTGATTTGATTATTGGCGACATAGAACCTGAAGAGAAGGATCTTATCGTTGCGCATATTAACCAGTGTTCAATATGCGCCGAGGAATTTTATTTTCTAAATGAGTGTATAGATGCCTGCTGTTCCTGCCCAGATTTTGAAGAAAATGAAGAATATTGGGAGGAGTTTTTGGTTTCCGTGCATGAAAGAATCTGTCTCACAAGACCCAAGAATCCATTTCCATTCCATATTGTTGTTCCGATTGCAGCAGGTGCCCTGGGAGTAATGAGCATAGTTTATTTTCTATTTTTCCGGCCCGCACCAAAAGAGATTGCTCAGCCCAAACCAGATGATTATAATAAAGATCCGGTCTACGAGGTTTATGATCTCAGTCCTGATGAACAGCAAGAGTTCATTAAGATGGTCAATCAAAGGTATTTTGGTGAATAATTCATAGTTTGTAGCCAATCTTTCTCAAAAAGTCATATCGTTCTTTGCGGGCTTTGTCATCTTCAATGCCCTTTGACACATATCCATCAATCACCCCGATAATACCTTTACCCTGTTCATCTTCCACATACAATATTTCAACAGGATTTGCAGTTGCACAAAAAATATTCAGAACTTCCGGACAATTCTTTATTTTATCCAGGACATTGATTGGATAGGCGTTCTTAATAAAGATGATGAAAAAATGTCCGGCGCCGATCTTGTAAGCATAATCCTTTGCGATATCGGTCAACTCATTATCATTGCCTTCATAACGCACAAGGCAGGGACCTGAGGCTTCGCAAAATCCAATGCCAAATTTGATAGTGGGTGCAGCATTTACAAGTGCTTCATAAAGGTCTTCAGTAGTTTTGATAAAATGGCTTTGCCCGCATATCACATTTGTTCCTTCTGGCGGAGTAATTTTGATCTTTTTAATTTCCATAAAACCTCCTAAAGAATTTGGTTTTGTTTATTGTAATCGGACCCATCGGGGACTAATAGCCAAGTTCTTTTAGGAATAATGGGTCTTTGCGCCATTTTTCCCTGACTTTTACCCATAGATCAAGGTATACATTTCTGCCAAGGAAATTTTCAATCTCTTTTCTTGCCTCAATGCCAATTTTTTTTAGTAAGCCACCTTTTTTGCCGATCAAAATTCCTTTTTGTGATTCTCGTTCTACATAGATCGTTGCCCGGATATAAATTTTCCCTTCTTCTCTTTCCCTGAATTCTTCAATCATTACACAGGTTGCATAGGGAATTTCTTTCTTCAAATTTACGAATAATTTTTCGCGAATCAGTTCACTCACAAAGAATCTTTCAGGCTGGTCTGAAATCTGATCTACTTCATAGGAAAAAGGTCCTTCAGGAAGATTGTTCAGTATGGCTTTTTTCAATTCATCAATTCCTTCAACATTCAATGCGGAGATTGGAATGATCTCCTGTGGATTGTATATTTTAAGTTTTTCAATCAGAGGCAGTAAATCTGATCTTCTTATCAAATCAATCTTGTTGATTGCGATAAAAAGTTCTTTCTCATTGAAAAATTTTAGTAATTTCGCGGGGAATTTTTCCGGTTTAAAAAATGGTTCAATAACCCAGATTAAGATGTCAGCCTGTTCTATTGCCTCCCTGATTTTGATAATCATTCTTTCCTGAAGCTCGTAAAGGGGTTCAAATAACCCGGGGGTATCAATTAGAACACATTGGCAGTCATTTTCAGTCAAGATACCCGAAATTCTATTTCTGGTTGTTTGCGGTTTATCACTGACAATGGCGAGTTTGGTATTCATAAGTTGATTAAACAAAGTGGACTTACCTACATTTGGTTCGCCAATTATGGCTACATAACCGCTTTTCATATTTTTGTCTGCTTGCCTGACTACTTGATTCAGGGGTAACGGATTAAAATCCATTACCCCTGCAATTGCATTTTATGTAATAAACTTACTCTTTCTCTTCTTCAGGTTTTGTTTCTGCTGATTTTTCTTCAGTTGCTTCTTCTTCTTTTTTGCGAGGCTTTCTGGTCTTTTTTTCCTCTTCCTTTTCCTCAGTTTTCACTTCTTCTTTAAAAATCTCTTCTTTTATTTCAAGGAGATTCTTATCATCTTTTTTCTTTACAAGCACTGTGAAAATAAGTGTGTTCCCTGCCCAGTATATGGAATAACCAAGGGACATTACACCAAGGATTATGAGGTAGTAGATGATGCCAAGAATGAACGAAGCAATTGCCCCTGCCCAGCTTTCATAGGCAGAAACATATTCGGGTGGGAAAAGTAAATTGGGCATGCCGATCCACTCTACATATCTGGTAATCAGATTCTGCATTGATTCAGGACAGTAAGGTGGGATGAACAATTTTACATAGTAGGCAGCGTTTGCAAATATGTTGCCGAGTTTTTCTGCAGGTACAATAATGCCGATGACTGTGTAGCATAGAAATATTGCCTTTGCTGCGAAGAAGCCGAGAATCCCAACGCCGATTATCATAACAAGTTTTAGTAAGAATTCATAGGTAATGAAACGCCAGGGTTGGTCATTGATTACTGAAAAAGATTCAAAAAGTGTATCAAATGTATCATTTCCGGTTGTGCCAACAATGGATGGTCCGATAACAAGCGAAACCAGGGTGACAACCACGAGGTAGAGTATGAATATGCATACAAAAAATGCGGGAATTGCCATTATTGAGAAGAATAATTGACCAAAGTATGGTATCCAGGTTATCAGTGCCAATATTATTCCCATTACAATCAGGGATACCATAAAGATGATTAGAACCAGAGGAGCAAGAATTGCTGATTTACCACTTTTCATGGCAAATTTGATTGCCTCTTTGATCTCAAAAAATTCATCACCCTTTAGTTGTTCATAGGTAACCTTTGATACTGCAACGCCGGCAATCAATGCCACACAAATCCACCAGACAATCCCGGCTATCCATAATATCCAGGAGTACCAGGGAAAACCAATTTCTTCGCCATAGAAAGGTATCAACCGATAATATGACCAGATTTCGCTTATTTCGTATCCAGCTGCAAGAAAGGCAAGATAGGATAGAACAACATAACCGACACTGCTAATCAACAATCCAATGAAACTGATCCACATTTTCTTGGCACTAAAACCGAGCCTTCCTGCGCGGAAAACATCTTTGAAATTGAAATGCAAATTTGTCACCGTGCCTCCTTTTTTTCAATAATATGGTATTATATCCATAAAATCTGTATTGTCAATAGAAAGATTTGAGCAGAACTACTTTACCAGGATAATCTTTCCCCTTATGTCTTTTTGTGAATTGTTAAAGATATAGAAATACACACCTGTGGGCAAATGACTGCCATCAAATGTATATGACTCTGATTGGGTTTTTCCTGAATTATGAATCATCCGTCCTTGAGAATCATATATTCTTAAGACCCCTGATTCTGAAAATGCAAATCTGACAATACTGTTTGTGAGATGAGAAGCCATAAAATCAATCCTGAGTCCGCCATTTAGTTCTTTTACCACACCACCTGCTGAATATTCAAATGCTCCGATATCAAATATTGCATCATTTGGTCTATTTTCATACTGTCGGTGTTTTATGTACTGATATATGACATTGTGATTTGGTAGAACCTGGGGTGCAAGAATCGTTCCTGCATCCCGGCACTGGGAATTTGACAGAAGATGAAAATTTTCATTGTTGAAATCCACAAAACCAGGTTCATTACCAGTAATTATCCCGCCAGAATCAATGAATGTACCCTGAAAAGTGCTGTGTGAAATCACCCAGTTTGGTTTGAACCAGTTGTATCTGCTCACTAAGAATCCATATTCTGCAAGCATTGCCAGACGGTTACCTGAGGCAGTTACAAAAACTATGTTATTCCTTGCATCGCCGGATTCCAGATTGGTTGAAAGACGAAAGAGTGTGGTATTGCCTGAACGTTTTGAAATCACGGTATTATTATAGAAATAGAGCCGGCCATGCCGATAATGCGTAGTATCGCCGCTATCACCACCATAATGGACAATCTGGTTATTACCTTCATCAGTCTGCTCAATAAGAATATTGCCGTAGACGAATGTCTTGCGGTATGTTGTATCGTTATAAATCTCCGGGTAATCAGAATCAACCAGATCGAGCTGGCGATTTCCGCATTCAATCCAGTTATAACGAATGACACAACCTGATGAGCGATCTTTCAGGTTATTACCAAGGCACCCAGCACGTAAATTGCTAAAATAATTATACTGAAAAATAATTCCCTGTGCTTCTGTATAATTGTTGTGCTCATAGATACTACTTTCAATTCCATTGTCATAGATATAACAACCTTCAACAAGGATATTCTTTGCCTGATGGGCAACAAAAAAACCATTTCCACAATCGTTGAGAATACAATTTCTAATTGTAATATTATTTCCTTCAACCACATAGATAGTAGATGCGTTGTCTGCGTAACTGGTCAATTGACCCTGGTCATCATAGAAAGTATATGGTGTTCGCGCACTCTTTATTTCAAGATTCTCTACGATTATATAATTCGGAATTTGGTTAGGTATGCTTGAACCACCAATGTTGATTATTCCGCGGTTTTCTGACCAGTAATCAAGCTGGAGCCGGGTGACTGCATTTCTTCCGTCAATTACTGGCAGATCACCGTATGCTGACGGCACACCATAAAAAACAATGGGCGCATTTGACACTCCAGTTCGGGCAATCACCCATTTTTCATGGTAAGGTGATGAACGATAATAGATTTTGACTGTATCGCCCGGGTTTAATGATTCTAAGGGAACTGCACCAATGCTATCATAAGGCATACCAGGACCGACATTATAGGTGTATGCCCAGATCAATAATGGATAGAAAAACAAGAGCAAAGACTTTTTTCCTATTGCCATACATTCTCCTATGGAACAATTATATTGTATTATCTGAAAAAATCAAGATAGAAGAGCTTGCTAATGCAAAAACAGGTGGTTATTGAATTTCTTAGTATCACAGCAGGGTCCCAGGGTATCAGGGGATAGACAGAGAACCGCAAAAGATGTACGGTTTCAGCATTGTATATTATTGACAGTCGTGTAAAATTGGATATAATTGGAACTATGGAATGCAATTTAGATAAGAATAAGAAAGAATGTCCCTGTACCTATGAACCCTGTTCAAGAAAGGGAAAATGTTGCGATTGTTTGCGTTATCATTTAAGACATAGTGAGCTTCCTGCCTGCTGTTTTCCACCGAATGTTGAAAAAACCTATGACCGTTCATTTGAGAGATTTATTAAGACTGTGGGACGATAATGGAACTCATATTTGAAATCTCAAGACCAGGAAGAAAGGGTTATTCTTTACCCTTGTTAGATTGTCCTAAGATTGAATTAGCAGAAAAATATCAACGTAAAATGCCGGCTGAATTACCTGAGATTAGTGAGCCCGAGATTATGCGCCATTTTGTCAATCTTTCAACGTTGAATCATCATGTTGATAAGGGGTTTTATCCCCTTGGGTCCTGCACAATGAAGTACAATCCCAAGATAAATGAGGAGACCTGTCGTTATGCAGGCTTTTCCCATCTTCATCCTCTGCAACCTGAAAAGACTGCTCAGGGTGCCTTAAGATTGGTCTACGAACTTGGTGAGTATCTGAAAAAAATCGTTAACCTTGATGCGGTCACTTTACAACCAGCAGCAGGTGCCCAGGGTGAATTCACTGCAATCAGCATGTTTAAGGCATATTTCAATAAAAAGAGAGAATCAAGGCGATATATCCTGGTTCCTGACTCAGCCCATGGTACAAACCCCGCAAGTGTCAATTTTTCAGGATTTAAGCCGCTGACGCTTGGTTCAGACAGTCAGGGTCTTGTTGATATCAAGAGGTTAAATGAGTTAATGACTCCTGAGGTTGCAGGATTAATGCTTACCAATCCCAATACCCTTGGTTTGTTTGAAAAGAACATAAAAACAATTTCCGAAATAGTTCATTCTAAGGGTGGACTCTTATATCTTGACGGTGCTAATTTGAATGCACTTCTTGGACTGGTAAGACCTGGTGATCTGGGTTTTGATGCAGTGCATTTCAACCTTCATAAAACATTTTCAACACCGCATGGCGGTGGTGGTCCTGGTTCAGGTCCGGTTGCAGTCAGACAAATACTCGCGCCATTTTTGCCGGTTCCTGTGGTAAAAGAGAATAACGGCAATTACTATTTTGATTATGATATTCCTGATTCCATAGGAAAGGTTCAATCTTTTTTTGGAAATTTCCTGGTGATGGTGCGTGCCTATACATTTTTAAGAATAATTGGTGAGGATGGTCTTAGTGCAATTTCGCGTGCGGCAATTCTCAATGCAAATTATATAATTCAGAGTTTAAAAGAAGATTATTATCTTGCATACTCAGATTTCTGTATGCACGAGGGTGTTCTTTCAGGCAAGAATTTGAAAGATTATGGAGTAAAGACCCTGGATGTAGCAAAACGCTTGCTGGATTTTGGGTTTCATGCACCGACCGTTTACTTTCCATTGATTGTTAGTGAGGCATTGATGATTGAACCGACAGAGAGCGAATCCCGGCAGACCATTGAACAATTTATTAAAGTTATGAAACAGATTTGCCAAGAGGCAAAGGAAAATCCAGAAGTTTTAAGGTCTGCACCGCATAACACTCCAGTGCGAAGGCTGGATGAAGTCCGGGCAGTGAAGGAATTGAAACTGAAATGGCAGAAATAAAGTTTGAAGTTTCGGAAGAGCGAAAAAAGTTTTTGATTAACAAGATCGCGCGTCGGATTGTTGATTTTAGATTGGCACCTGTTGCTATTGTTTTTTTGGAATCGTCAAAGCCATTAACATTCCTTGGAAATCAATTGATGATATTTATGCAGCCATTTTACAGGGCGCTATTTACCTATCAGGAATATGAAGAAATTGCAGCAATGTTGGAAGACCGGAACAACATTGAATCATTGATCTGTGAGATTGAACATCTTGAGGAGGAGAGACATGAGCATAAAAGAGCCGAAAAGAATTCTTGCCACTGATTGTGGAAGTACCACGACTAAGGCAATATTGATTGAGAAAAGGGGAGAGGAATATCGCTTGATTGTGCGCGGCGAAGCGCCGACTACAGTGGAATCGCCATTTGAGGATGTGACAAAGGGAGTATTGAATGCAGTGCGTGAAGTGGAAGAACTTGCGAATGTAAAGATTCTTGATGGTGAAGAGATTATTAAACAGGTAAAAAATTCTGAGGGGGTTGATTTTTATGTCTCTACTTCATCGGCTGGTGGTGGCTTGCAGATGATGGTTGCGGGAGTCGTTCTGACGATGACTGCGGAAAGTGCTGCACGTGCTGCACTTGGCGCAGGTGCAATTGTGATGGATGTAATTGCTTCAAATGATGGCCGATTGCCACACGAGAAGATTGAAAGGATAAGAAATCTAAGACCTGATATGATTCTTTTGTCGGGTGGTGTGGATGGAGGAACTATTTCTCATGTAGTAGAACTCGCAGAATTGATAAAGGCTGCAGATCCCAAACCACGTTTTGGTGTCGGCTACAGGTTGCCTGTCATTTATGCTGGCAATAAGGATGCGCGTCAGGCAATACTGGATATTTTGAAAGAGAATACTGCCCTGGTTGTGGTTGAAAACATCAGACCTGTGCTTGAGAGAGAGAATCTAAATCCTGCCCGACACAAGATTCATGATCAATTTATGGAACATGTAATGGCACACGCACCTGGTTATAAAAAATTGATGGAGATGACTGATGTGCCAATTATGCCCACGCCCGGTGCTGTTGGTTTGCTTGTTGAGACTGTAGCACGAAAAGAGAATATTACAGTAATTGGAGTTGACATTGGTGGTGCTACAACCGATGTTTTTTCAGTTTTCCAGGGTGTTTTCAATCGTACGGTAAGTGCGAACTTGGGTATGTCTTATTCAGTGAGCAATGTTCTTGCTGAAACCGGTATTGAGAATATTATCCGCTGGTTGCCTTTTGAGATTGAAGAAAGGGATTTGCGAAACAGAATAAGAAACAAAATGATCAGACCAACGACCATTCCGCATACCATTGAAGATTTGAAAATTGAACAGGCGATTGCTCGTGAAGCATTGAGGCTCGCTTTTGAACAGCACAAATCAATGGCCGTGGGGTTGAAAGGTGTTCAGCAAGAAAGGACAATCTCTGATACATTTGCCCAGACAATGACTGGTGAAACGCTGATTGACCTGATGACATTAAACCTTTTGATTGGTTCTGGGGGCATTCTTTCCCATGCGCCCAGGCGAAATCAAGGTGCCCTGATGATGATTGATGCGTTCCTGCCGCAAGGTATTACAAGACTTGCAGTGGATTCAATTTTTATGATGCCTCATCTTGGTGTGCTTTCTACTGTTCATGAGCAAAGCGCAACTGAGGTATTTGATAAGGATTGTCTGGTACCATTAGGGTGTTGCATTGCACCAGTGGGTGAAGGCCGTGACGGAGTCAATGTATTAAAGGTAAAGATTGAAGATGAAAGAGAGACAAATGAAAAGATAATGAAATTCGGAGAAATTGAACTCATTCCTTTGCCTGTGGATAGAAAGGTTAAATTGATACTCCATCCTGAGCGCGGTTTTGATGTTGGAAACGGCAAAGGAAAGGTTATGGACATAGTCGTAAATGGTGGCGTCGTCGGAATAATAATTGACTGCCGGGGCAGGCCCTTTGTTCTTCCTGAAGACAAGAAGAAGAGAATAGAGCTACTCAATAAGTGGTATAAGGCAGTTAATATGTATCCTATTTACCAACAAAGGAGTTAAGATATGCCCGTTCCAAAAAGAAGACATTCTCATTCAAGAAAGAATAAGAGGCGTTCCCAGTTCAAAATGACACCAATAAACTATGTTGAGTGTCCAAAATGCCACAATCCCAAATTACCCCACAGGGTATGCCCGGTTTGTGGTAACTACAAAGATACCCTGGTAGTGCCTCCAAAAGAAAAAGAAAAATCCTGAAAAATTCTGATTGCCCGAATGAAGCAAATAGATTATACACATTATAAGAAAAATTGGCATAGAATAGGATCATTGCTAAAATAAGGGGAAGAGAATGAAATTGGGTTTTGACTTGATGGGTTCAGACAGTGCTCCGAGGATTGAGATTGAGACGTTGAATTTGTTACAGGAACATAAACAGGATTTAATCGTTGTTGGCAAAGGCGATTATGAATCTGATGTGCGCATCCTGGGTTTTGACTACCGTATTGCTGAAGAAGTTGTGGGGATGCACGAAATTCCTACCGTTGCAGTGAGGCAGAAAAAAAATTCTTCTCTGGGCATTCTATTCTCAATGCTGAAAAACAAAGAAATAGATGGTTTGGTCAGTGCGGGTAATACCGGCGCAATAATGGCATTCAGTTTTTTTGAACTTGGACCACTTGATGAAAATTCAAAGCCAGGACTGGCAATTACATTGCCCACGGAAACAGGATATTCAATTTTGATTGATGTTGGGGCAAATGTCAAGCCCAGACCAGCAGAGCTGTTTAATTATGGAGTTATGGGTGGAATATTTGCGAGGATTGTGTTAGGAAAAGAAAATCCCCGTGTGGCATTGTTGAATATTGGTTCGGAGAGTGTAAAAGGTGATGAGGTTAGGCAGAAGGCATACGAATTGCTGAAAGAAGGAAATATACATTTTATTGGAAACATAGAAGGTCATAATTTGATGAGAGGCTTTGCAGATGTGATTGTGACCGATGGTTTCACAGGAAATATATTATTGAAATATTCTGAAGGTATTATTGATGCAGTCTGGCATATGTTAAAAGAAACTGTTGATGCCGCAATGCGTCGGCGATTTGGACAGTTTCTTGTAAAACCAGCAATGAAAGATCTGAAGGCAAAGTTCAGTTATGAAGAGTATGGGGGTGGAATACTTTTGGGCGTGAATGGTGTTGTTATTATTTGCCATGGACATTCTTCAGCAGTTGCTTTAAAGAATGCTATCAGTATGGCAAAGAGATGTGTGGAATCCAACATTGTTGAAGAAATAGGAAAGGTGATAAAGAAATGAAGGCATATATTGCAGGTATTGGTATACATTATCCAGAAAAAATACTGACAAATTTTGACTTTGAAAAGATGGTAGAAACTTCAGATGAATGGATTAGAACTCGTTCCGGAATCAAAGAAAGGCACATTGCGGATGAAAAAACTGCAACAAGTGACCTTGCGACCATTGCGGCGAAAAGAGCAATTGAAAATGCTGGCATTAAACCTGAAGATATTGATGCAATAATTCTGGGTACGGCAACTCCGGATATGTTATTTCCTTCAACTGCGTGCATTGTTCAAAGCAAAATCGGTGCCCGGGAAATAATGGCATTTGATATTTCTGCAGGATGCAGCGGATTTTTATATGGTCTGGGTATTGCTGATTCAATGATAAGAAATGGTTATGATAATATTCTGGTCATCGGGGCAGAGACCTTGAGCAAAATAACTGATTACAAAGACCGTTCAACCTGTGTGTTATTTGGTGATGGTGCCGGTGCGGTTATTATTAGAAAAAATAATGATCAAACCCGGGGCATAATCAGTTCTTATTTCGCATCCGAGGGAGCAGACTGGAAACTTCTCCACCAGCCTGCAGGTGGTTCAAGAATTCCAGCATCCGAGAAATCAGTAAAAGAAAGATTGCACTACATAAAGATGGAAGGAAATGAGGTTTTCAAATTAGCAGTGCGGGCGATGATTGAGGCGGCAATAAAGACACTGGAAAAAGCAAATCTATCATCAAAGGATGTAGCATTGCTAATTCCTCACCAGGCAAATATGAGAATCATTGAGGCGACGGCAAAAAGGCTTGATATACCAATGGACAAGGTCTATGTAAATCTTGATAGATATGGTAATACCTCTGCTGCTTCCATACCTATTGCCCTTGCTGAAGCCCTTCAAAACGGGAAAATCAAGCAGGGTGACTATGTACTTCTGGTTGCTTTCGGTGCGGGCTTTACCTGGGCAGGCATTCTGTTAAGAATGTAATTCACTTTTCAGGTCATCTGGACATCTGGCAATGATTACGCAGACAAAAGATTGATTCTAATGATACATATCTAATTTTAATGATTACCTTATAATCTGTGCAGGTTAGAATTTATAGGTTATACCGATCTTTCCCGGTTCTGCTTCAAAACCCAAATTTGATTCCTGCTTGAATAGCGCAACATTTAGTACCGAAACGAGCCGGTTGATGATCATAAAACCGGTCATAAAGGAGGCGCGACGCAGATTTTCTCGTGCTGATTTTCTGCGCTGCCAGTAAAAATTTCTGCTGGTAAGCGTATCCCACTCCCACTGATCTTCCCCAAAATATCCATGTTCCTGAATGTATTCCTGCTGTTTTGCAGGATCATCTGGATAATACAAACTTGCATCCCGTTCAACAAGGAGATTATAAATTTCAGAAGAATTGTAATCTTCAAGATTGTCAAAGTATTCAACATCATTGCGCAAAGGATTAGCACCCGCATGTTCAAATGCAAAAATTCGTGATGAGTTTTCTAATTTATGACCCGACCATTTGAAAGTAGAATATGAAAACCATAGCGAACCCTCAATGATGAAAAATGTCCTTGCCTCATTTTTTTTATGCAAGATCAACTCACCCCAGCCGGGCATAATTGCCGACGCAAGAATGGGGTTCATTCCCTGAAATAAAATCAGTGTTAATCCTAAAAACACCATACCTCCTTACTTACTTTAATACTGCAAATTTTTTGAATTTCACTTCTCTTTTATTATTATTCTTTGCCTCAATTCGCAGAATATAAACACCATTTGATTGATTTGTGAAATCAAAATAGACTTCATTATATTCATTCGCAGTTGGATTTGATTCTTCCAAACCTCCGATCTTATGGCCTGTGATATCTAATATGTCAATCTTTACTTCAGCATTTTGATAAAGATAGAATCGCACGGTACCGCGTTTTTTTACCGGAGAAGGATAGATGTAACAAGAACCCAGGAGCATTGATGAAGGATTGAGTTCAGCATAAGAACCAGAATACAGTCCCCAGTTTTTATTTGAATTCATATAACCACACCAGGATGCATTCTTTCCCGGGAAATCCCAGATATAGATCTTTCCTGAATCACTTCCACAGGCAAGTTCTAAATCGCCATCTCCGTCAATATCGGTCATAAATCCGGGGGATGAAAATCCGCCATCACCAAATAATGGAGAAAATACAAAGTCATTATTACGATCACAGATTATTTTTAATTGTCCGGCACTCAAAGTATCCTTTGCCCCAAGACCAAAAACAATTTCTTCTCTATTTATGATATCCAGCTCAGCAACAAGAAGCGGATAGAGAATATATTCTTCAGTATTTAGAGGAAAGTTGTTTTCAATTGTACCATTTCTATTAAAGACATAAAGGGTCTTACTGCTATTCGGTGAAATGATTTCAAGATAACCATCTTTATCAATGTCAGCAAGTGCTGGTGTATAATAAAAGACAGTATCAATCCAGGTTTCAAACTTCTGTTTCAGTGAGTCTTCACCATAGATATAAAAGGTGCCATAGCCATTCACAATTACTGCCTCGGGCTTACCATCCCGGTCAATATCACCGACCACCGGTGATGAAAATGTAAGCATATTGTGCTGGGAATTGGTGAACTCTTTTACAATGCCATCTTTATTTATGAGCCAGAACCTTCCATCTGCACCAAGAACACCGATGATGCGTCTATTTTCATCAAAGACACAGGGTGTAGAATATATCCAGGAATTAAGGTAGATGGGAAAATTTTGAATATTTTCACCATTTTCATTAAGGCAGTATAGTTTTCTATCTTCTGAACCAAATATGATCTCCAGTTTATTATCTCCGTTTATATCAAACAAGAGCGGCGCACCTAAGATAATACCATCAGTTCTGAATGGAAAATTCGGTAGTGGAGCAAGGGTTATGCCATTTATTGCCCTGAGATTAAATCCTGAGCCAAAGATAATATCTTCTGCACCATCACCATTAATATCGCCGATTGCGGTAAATGTTGTGATTGTATCTACAATTGCAGAACCATAACTCGTTCCATCATGATTATATACATAAATATTACCATATTTTGTGGTAGCAATCACTTCAATATCTCCATTTCCATCAAGGTCACCGTAGTTCAAAGAATGGATCGCTCTTCTAATGGGCAGAGAAACAGGAAAACCTTTCTGGTATATATCAAAATTTACAGAAAAACTCATTAATGTATCTAACTTTGAAAGAATTTCCATATTTAAAAGTGATTTCCCAAAATAACTGTCAGAATTGGGATTGGTAAATGGACCAAACTTATGATTTGCCTTATTGGAATCATCTTTAAAAAATAAATCATACTTTGAACCATAATATTCAAGTGTATCAACATACACCCACGCATCAAAGTGCTGGATTCCATCAGCCTCTTCCACATCAATGCCTTTATGCTTCGGGTCTATCTGAATTGTATTATAGCCATAATTTGCATATATCACATTATCGTCTATATGCCATAGTAAGATGCCGCTCCCAGGTAGAAAGAAATCAAATTCACCATTATCAACATAAACTGGAATTCCGTCTTCAACATCAATAATAATTGTGTCTTTTTGTTTTATATCCTGCTGACGATTTTCAATCAAAAAGAATTCAGTCGGCGAAATCGGAACTTTTACCATAGTTTGATTTGCAAGTCCGGATTGTGTGGTATCAACTGCTGAGGCACGAAGGGTCAACAAACTTTCTGGATTTGTTACTACAACTGGTTCAACCCAGACCGGGTCATTTGTATAATGGCCAAAAAAGTATCTGCACCAGGCACCTAAATTCGCTGGAATTGAACCTTCGGGCACACCGGCATCAGGCATACCTACCCAGCCACCAGTTCCCATTAGATCAAATGCACCAACACCGTTTGACCAGCCAGAAACATCATATAAATCAGGTAAGCCTAAGATATGTCCAAATTCATGAACAGTAGTGCCAAGTGCTCCGACCATATACCAATCTACCCTTGCCATTTCAGATAGACAACTTATTGGGCATTGAATAGTATCTTCACCATTATTCGCGATAATATAGGGCACACCAAGATAATATTCCAATGCACCAGGGGGGATCGTTGCTGAAGGGATATCCAAAAACTTGAACAAGTTTATGCTTGTTTGTAATAATGTTCCTGCATGGAATACAATTATTGCATCATAATCAGAAAAATCAATGGTTTCATCAAGATCTGCAGCTGCGATTGCATCGGCTACTATCCTTACCATACCCATTTCCATTGCATAAGAATTGAACCAGACAATTCCCGTCTTAGGGTCGTAGTGGTCATATCCGCTGTAATATGACATTTTATGTGGCAATTGATAACAACTTGTTGGTCTATCTGGTTTTACTGTATAACTTATCTCACAATGACCGAAGGAATTTGCTTTATAAAAGTTATGCAAAAAATCCATCTGACGTTCAAAATATTTTTTTGTATGGGGTGGGTCATAGAAAAGTCCATCAGAAGGTGAACCAAATCCAATCAAATCCATTTTACCGTTACCTGTGGTGTAGGGATCATCGTCTTCCTGAAATTCAACTTTTAAGACAAGAATATTTATTGTTATCCTTCCGCGTTTAGGCTTTGGAGGTGGAAAATTCTTGAATAGATTGATATTTTGAAACCTCTGCTTAGGCATTGTTATTACTGAACCATCTTTGTCAACCAATTTTATGGTCAGATTTGATTTAGACGGCAAGTATGGCTTTTGAACTATTTTATGCCGGTTGATGACTATTTTTTCACCAAAACAAAAAACAATCAGTATAAAAAAGATAATAATTTTTTTCAACATAACCCCCATTTAAGTAATTTCTTGCTTGCCATAGCATATAATTATATTCACTTATTTGCGTTTGTCAACACTCCGATTTGAATCAAAAATAATCTTACCGAAGAGGGGTTATTTAATCAAAATGATATATCTTACTCAAATACTTGAAAAAATAGGGTCTCCGGAGTATATTTTACTTG
>JBNAVN010000032.1:7205-28697 GCA_049700315.1 bacterium | reverse complement strand
AAGGCAAGTGAATTCACCCAAATTCAACACCCCTGATTGTATAAAACCTATAAAAAGTCCGGTTTAGATTTTTTTAGAAGGAGATAGTATTAAATATAAATGGTGTTAAATGCAGTTGAATTTCTATTGAAAATTTCTTTTTTTTGAATATAATTAATTGTTGCGCGATATGAAAGTTCTCAAGACAAAGATAGAAAGTGAAAATGAAGTGCACGTTGGTAGTTCCTATGTTAAAGATTATTTTGAGACTTTGCAATTTGATGACAGTTGGAGTTTTAGGGGTTTGACCCAGAAAGACACGAACTATGTCACCCATGGCTATCACCGTTATCCTGCAAAATTCATACCGCAACTTGCAGCAAGACTAATTACAGAGATAACAAAACCGGGTGATTTAGTAGTTGACCCATTTATGGGTTCAGGGACAACGCTTGTGGAAGCAAAAATTTTAGGTCGGCCTTCGGTTGGTGTTGACATTAATCCAGTAGCAGTGCTAATTGCCCAGGCGAAAATAACGCCTATTGTTCCAGATGTGCTCAACTTACACTTTACTAAACTGGCAGAGACAATTTGGCATATGGAGAGTGCCCAGTTATTCACAGTAACAGAAACAGCAGTTAAGTACCAAGCCAAAACGCCTGATATTGACAGAATTGATTACTGGTTTAGACCGAAGACCAAAAAAAAGCTTTCTATTTTGTTTGAAAAGATAACTGGCATTAAAGATGATAAGGTCCGTACGTTCTTCCTTTGTGGTTTTTCCAATATATTGAAGAACTGCTCAATCTGGATGCAAAAAAGTAATAAGCCGACGCGGGATTTCAGTAAAATTATTCCAGACCCATACACTATTTTCTTGAAACATGTGAAAAGAATGATAATGAAGAATGCCGAATTTTGGAATCTTTTGCAAAAGAATGATACAATAAATGTAATCGCAAAGCCACTCTGTGCGGACGCCCGCAAGGTGCCTGTAGATGATGACTCAGTTTCACTCGTCGTTACATCGCCACCCTATGTAACTTCATACGAATATGCGGATTTACATCAACTTTCTGCACTTTGGTTTAATTTTACTAATAGCCTCCCGGAATTTCGACAAAGATTTATTGGTAGTTCTGCAAATGGCACTCAACGAAGTGCTTATTATATTAATAGCAAATTGGGTAAGGAGATTGTAAATCAACTATGCAATAAGCGCACGGGCAAATCTTCTGAAGTTGCAAAGTACTTTCATGAGATGCGAGAGAGTTTTTTGGAGATGAAAAGATATTTGAAACCAGGCGGGAAAGCCTGCATTGTAATTGGCGACACCTGCTTCAGAGGCGTCCCAGTGTTGAACGCAGAGGTTTTTGTTGAGCAGATGCAAAACGTCGGTTTTAAAATAAGTAAGATAATAAAAAGAATAATTCCATCAAAAAACTTGCCTCAAACCAGAGATCCAAAAACGGGTAAATTCACCGCATCTTCTAACCAGGATAGAATACTTGCTTATCCATTTGAATTTATTATAATAATGGAGAAGTCATGAATTTGGAGGATTTGCTTGGATTATATAAAAAATATAAGGATAAATATGGGAGTCATTCTTATAAGTATATGTCTAAATTGCTGAGAGAAGCTAAAGAGATTCACAAGAAAGATTGGCTTAAAAAGCCTACCCCCGGTAAGGACCATGAGCAATCATGGAAAGCCTTCAAGGGCAAAAATCTTGAGAAACTGATTATCCACATTATAAAAGAGGAAGTTGAGCAACTTGGTCTTAAGATTGTAAGAGGTGATACATTAGAGAAAACCCAACCGAAGAATCTCTCAAAAGAATTGAGCACTGTGAAACGGAGGGTTTGTGTAGATTTTGGCGAATATGGCTTGCATCTACCGGATGCTGATATAATCATCTACGAACCAGAGAAAGTTGAGATTATTGCAATTCTATCGAGCAAGTCTACACTCAGAGAAAGAATCGCTGAAACAGGCTACTGGAAGATTAAATTATTGCAAGATTCAATCACAAAGAATATTAGAGTTCTATTTATTACTCCTGATGAAGATGGTGATCTTACAATCAAATGTCCTGCAAAGAAAAGTAGAGCAATCTGTGAAATTGATACAGACGGAACTTATGTTATGTCTGAGACTGACTTAGAGGAAAGTGGTAAGGTCAAATCATTTGATAAATTTATAGTAGATCTTAAGAGTTATACAAAATTAAGGAGTAGACAATGACTAAGAAACAATTACAGAGGGAATGGGAAAGATTGAAATTTGAAATTTTTGTGAACAAACCCCAGACGGATAAACCATATTCACAGCATATTGTGAGAAGACGAGAATTTTTGCTTTTTGCAGAGGTTCATTTGAACAATATCTTCTTAGCAAAAGCAAAAAGAGATCGATGGGACGAAAAATTTGAAACCGAGATGTATAACAAAGTAATGGAATTGTATTATAATTGGAGTCAGAAGTGAAAATATATACACCTGACATTGAAACAACAACCTTATGGGATTTCCCACTTCAAAACTATGGAAATAAGCCACACGGTGACAACAAATTCAACGGCGTCACCCCGGCTCTTGTCATCTGGAACTTACTACAAAGGTATACTAAGCCTGGGGACCTTGTTGTTGACCCTATGTGCGGAAGTGGTACTACGATAGATGTAGCAAAAGAATTAGATAGAAAAGTTATTGGCTATGATATCGCTCCGTACCGGCCCGACATTGTCCAAAATGATGCAAGGAACATTCCATTACCAGATGACAGCGTAGATTTTGTGTTCATAGATTCACCATACTCTAATAATGTCAGATATTCTGACCATCCTGATTGTATCGGGAAAATATCGGCAGAAAGGAAAGAATTTTTTGATGAACTAGAAAAGGTTGCCAAGGAAATACACAGAATTCTAAAGCCAGAGCGAAATATGGGCTGGCTCATAGGCGATCATTGGAGAAAACAATCAGGCTTTATACCGGTGGGGTTTACGCTGTATCAGCGTCTATGCAAACATTTTGAAACGGTTGATATAGTTTGTCTTACACGCAGAAATCAGAGCTCAAACACTTCCTTATGGCACCGTCGTGCGCGTGAGTTTAATTTTTACCTGCGGGGATTCAAATATCTATTTATAATGAAAAAACCAACCTGAAACAAATAACATGCCATAAAAGCCTAACAACTTAGGTACTGTGGTATTAATCTTTAGGTTTTGAGTTAAATTAATGCAAATCATATCACATATTGCATTTCACCATAAACGATATGTTGGCATTTGTGTCCTTAATTTTAGGTAATCACTTCTGATGCGTGATAGGATGAGCGGATAAGGGGTCCGCTGATTACATATTTTATTCCAATTTCTTCACCAATTTTCTTGAATTTGTTAAATTCACCAGGGTTGTAGTATTTTTGCACTGGGATATGTTTTATTGTCGGCTGGAGATACTGCCCAATCGTTACAATATCAACCTGTGCATCTTTCAAATTTCTTAATGTTTCTATGATTTCATTTTCTTTTTCACCCAGGCCAAGCATAAAGCCACTTTTTGTAAACAGTTTCTGATTAAGTTTCTTTGCAAGTCTTAATACATTTAAAGAGTTTTCATAACTGCATCTTCTATCTCTGATATAAGGAGTCAATCGCCTAACAGTCTCAAGGTTATGACCGATGATGAATGGTCTGACATCTATGATTTTTTTCAAAAAATTTTCATTACCATTGAAATCCGGAATCAAAACTTCAATTTTTGTGTCAGGATTTTTTTGTTTTATCGCCTGGACTGTGCGGGCATAATGACCGCTTCCCAGGTCCTGAAGGTCATCTCGGTCAACAGATGTTATTACAACATACCTCAGTCCAAATTTTTTTATAGCCTCGGCAACATTTTCAGGTTCATTGGTATCTAACAGACCTCTGGGATTGCCTGTAGTGACTGCACAGAATCTGCACGCACGTGTGCAGACCTTACCAAGAATCATAATCGTTGCGCTCTTTTTTGCCCAGCATTCGGCAATATTAGGACACCGGGCTTCCTGGCACACAGTTGAAAGGTTATAAGATTTCAGGGTTTCAAATACTTCTTTGAATTGCTTGCCAGAAGGAAGTTTTATCTTTAGCCAGTCTGGCTTTTTCTGTAAAGGGGTCAATTTATGAAACTTTGATTTTTCTTTTTTTCATTATCCGTGCAAAAATGATACAGAAAAGTAAAACGATTACAGGCGTCAGCATAGAATTGGCAAAACCCATATACCAGTAAGGTTGTTCTTCCTTGCGGAATTCGGTATCATCTGGTGATTGATAAAAAACTATATCTGAAGACATATCTCCGGGATGGTCATAAGTTCTGCACAGTTTGGTAATGTAATCACCTTCTTTAATATAATCAAAAAGAACAGGGAAATCTTCTTTGATATTTTCAAGTTCATCCTTTGACATTCTATTCGCATATAGAAGTTCGGCTCCATTAAAAAACATTTTATGTAGACCTATCACATAGAGATAGACCGTAATATAATCACTTGATGTAAGTGAAGAGATCTTCATTGGATATACAATATTATCAGTGGCAAATTTGAATGACAAACCGATATTGGTCCCGTAGTAATTGTGACCGGTATCAGCCCGGGCAACAAAGAAATACTCCCAGTTACGGTTGATATAATCCTGGAACATATCGCGCATACCTTCGGGTAACTGATAACCATTGTTTATGAGCCAGTTGACAAGGGTATCAGGGTTGTCTGTCTGTATCAAAACAGTCTGTAAAAAACCAATGGTCTGGTATTCAATAATTTTGAAATAGTCATTCCCATAGTTATATCCGCCATAATAATGACCACCACAACCACCATAGTTCTGTTGAGTTGAACTGAGAGCGGATAGATTTATGAATAGACTGTCATCTACTTCACTGACAGATGGTTGAGTTAGAAAAGGAACAACCCAGGCAAAACCATTGTAATCAGTATCCCAGTTAAATTTTACGAGGATTGATAATTCTTCTGAATCAGGTAACACTTTGATTACAGCGACCTGGTCTTCACCATAGATCTCGTGATAAATTGGCGGTATGATACCGCCATCTGCCCATAGGGTGGTGGAAACTATTATGATAAGAAATAATCTCTTCACTTTTCCTGCCTCCTGTTCAGTCCAAAAACAATGCCCAAACCAACACTACTGAGAGAAATATAATCAGGTGAGCGCTGATAATACCAGTATGGTCTTGGGCTTTTTGCATCAAAACCAATGAAGTTTACCCAGAATCTTATTCCCCCTTTTATTATGCCAAAGTTATGCATCAGATTCACACCTGTGCCAAGTCCTAAAGAATTTCGCCCCTTTTCTTCTCTTATGACTATACCACTGTCTTTGAGAGCAGGATAGGAAATATTGCCGATATAGTAACCGAATTTGACCCCAAATTCAATATCACCTATATCCAGATATTTGAATTGCAGTCCAGCACCAACTGCACTCAATCCTACTGGAATTCCTGATTTTATGAAATAAGGGTCACTGTAAGGATATTCTTCTCTGCAAAGATAGTCAATATAAATTCCCGCGCCCACATTCTTACGATAAAAATCATTTTCCAGTTCAAATTGATAGATAGTAACAAAATAATCATCAGTATAATCATCCGGGGCAAGTAGATTTGCTGAAACAAAAGGATTTATGATCTGAACAAAAAGAATGTAAGTCATCATACTGATAATTATATTGATATTACCAATTCTGTCAAGTAGGCAATAACACACCCGGGTGACTACATCATATTACCATCGCCTTAATTCCCGTATCAAATGGGGGCAGGGTCTTTCCCCCCAGGGGAGTGGAGATTTGCACCCCTTGACAAAAAGAAACATTTTTGTATAATAAATTGATTCTTTGAAGGAGAATGGATGGTACATATTTGTTTCATCTGTGTATCATTTATGTTTTTTGATGTGCTATGGACTCAGGAGAGCAATACTGATTTGTTCACTGATGTTCATACATTAGAATTTGATGACATAAAAAACCTTCCAGTTAGCAACCTTGATGAAGTCTTAATGCTTTTCCCTGGCATACATAGAGATTGCAAATCAATTCATATTTGGGGAGGCAACGGTGAAAATGAGATTGCCTATTATCTTGATGGTGTTTTAATTTCAAAACCAGAACATATAAATCTTGATGGGATAGAAAAGATATCAATCCAGAAGTCCGGATTTTCTGCCGAATATGGGAGTGGATATTCCGGGATTGTTTATATCACTACCCGCGAACCAAGAGCGAATTCCATAAGTCTATCTTATCTCACAGATGAATTATTACCGGCCGAAAAACTGAATTATGGCTTTAATCAGTATAATATTTATGGACAGGGGGTAGTAAAAAATAACTTCAGGTATTCTTTTATTGGAAAATCTTTATTTGCTGATGCACCTTCAAATGGTTTATATAAATTTCCTGCACCGGAAAATGGATATAATGGCTTGTTGAGATACGTATATAAGTTCAAGAACGAAATGAATACTATCGCAATTTCAGGCTATACTTTGCGTGACCAGAAAATGTTGTGGCATCCGGATATCGTAGGTGGCAATGCATATAAATATTCTAAACAGCAACCTATGAATCGGGAAAAAGTTAATTCAGTAATTGTTACAGGTGATTTTGTTTTGGGAAAAAAGACCATATCTTCAATCAAGTTCACAAGAACTCTTTCAGATAGTGTGTTTGGCAATCGTGATTATCTGTGGGAAGAAGAAAATGGACATAGATGGTATGATGATTATCGGCTAAAAGGAGAACATCTGATAGAATACCTGAAGCGGCACAGTCTGTTACTTAGAGAGATTTTAGTTGATAGTGTAATAAAATACCATAATGAAGCCGATAAGAATAGTGAAAAGGCACTTCGTCATAACCCTTATGGTATCAGAGGAGTATTTTATACATCTGGTGATTATCCTGCCTGGTGTTACTACAAATCCGCAGTTCAGAGATTATTTATGAAATTCAAACACAATATTACATATCAGAATGAAATCAAATGTGGAATGGATTTTTTCTGGAATGAGTTTGACTATTATAACAATCCATTACCCTGGTTTGTACAATCTATGTGGAATTATTATGAACTCAATCCAAGTGCGATTTCAGCTTATCTTGAAGACTGCTGGAAAACAGACAGGATAGGTGTTTTGGCAGGATTGAGATATAGTTATTTTAATTATGGGCTTTATCAACCATGGCTGGTACCTAACTCCCCAGATCAGGATACAATCACTACTCTTAAAAAAATATATATCTCGCCGAGAATTGGAATACTGATGCCGGTAAGCACTCATTTCAGAATTTTCTTCAATGGTGGTGAATTTTATTATGAACCTGCTGGTTATTTAGGTAGATTTGAGCCAGGGAAGACAAGGATTTTTGAGATGGGTTCCATATTTGAACTTGAAGATGAAATTTCACTTAAGATAAATTTCTATCAGAAATATATTTATGATTTGATTATTGAAAAACTTCAGAATTATTATGGCCATTATTTTCCTATGAATTATTACTACAGTTATACATACATTGATAGGACAGAGGTGAATGGAATTGAAATGAATCTTGAATGGGCATTGAAACAATTGATTTCTATCGGTCTTAATTACAATTTACAATTCGCAAGCCAGATGCCTATTTATGGATACAATTATTATTATGATTATTATTATAAGGGCAATGATCCGATAACTGGCGAGCCAATCAATGATGAGAAGAAATATTTTCCAATTGATTATGATTGCAGACACATCTTCAAGACTTATTTGATTTTAAAAACTCCTGAAGGTTTTTATACTCCATTAAATAACTCTACGCTCTCTTTATTGTTTTCATTCTATTCGGGATTGCCTTATACACCAGAAGACTTCAAGGGTGAGCCACTGGGAGATATAAATTCAGCAAGAATGTCAGCGAGTAATAATCTAAATATGAAATATCTTAAGAAATTTCATATTAATTTTGTCCGTTTGAATTTTATGGTTCTGATAAATAATATTTTTAATACAAGACAGGTTGTCTATGTCTATCCGACAACAGGTAAGCCCGATGACCATGGAGACCCTGATCCATCAATTGGCCAATTCGGGTGGCTATCAATCGCCAGTTTGTCTTATTCTCCGCAGACTGATTTTAATCACGATGGGTTGTGACACCAGTGGAGATGAGAGACGAATATTTAGAGGCAAGAATGGATTTTTATAACAACCCCTTGCATTATACCAATCCGTTTCAAATCAAAATTGGAGTGGATTTAGAACTTTGATAAGGATCTCCTTGACATTGACAAAACATTGGTTAAAATGTTTATGAGGTGAATAATGGAATTGATTTTTTTCTTTCTCTTTACCCAGATTGATTCAAACAAAGTTATGTTTGAAATTCAAGTGCCTTTTGATGCTGAGGCAAAGGTATATGAGATTGACAGTTCCCTTGCTCAGAAGATTGAATTTTTCAAAGTTTATCCAGCAATACAGAAGGCATTATTATTTTTACAACCTGATTCTTCATATGTTATTGAAATCTATTTCAGAAAAGAAGGGGTTATCAACAGAGAGAAAGTAGATATCAAGTCAGAAGAAATTTCACAAATCCAGCAGGAGATCGCAGTAATAAGGGCAAAAGAGATCCCCGAAATTTTATATGATCGTTCAGGTTATGCAAATTTCCTTGGTAATTCTTTCCTTCTTGCCTTTGCAGCCCAGGCACCACTTATGATTATGACATTTAACCCTGATGACGAACGTACCGGAGTGGCAATCTATATGCTTTCCAGTGCTTCAGGTTTTGTTATTCCTCTAATAGCAACAAAGAATAGTAATGTTTCAAAAGCCCATGCCAGTATGTATATCACAGGAGGCATACACGGCTTATATGTTGGTGGTGCATTGAGTTCAATTGTGGATATGGATATTGTTGATGGAACTGGTGCATTGCTCACTGCGGGTGGCAGTGTTGTGGGTGAATGCCTTGGCTTTCAATCGGTCAATAAATTTAACTTGACCATGGGCAGGGGTAATACAATATTTTTGATTGGAGACTTTGCCGGTGCGATTGGAACAGGATTACTCAGTTTGTTTGACAATTGGTCTAACCCAGTATTCAACCATAGGCACTATCTTACTACATCAATTGTCTGCCTGGGCAGTGGACTGTTTCTTGGCTCAGTTATCACCCGAAACATGGATTTGACAGATGGAGACCCATCTATCTTTGGAAACTGTGGCATAGTCAGTGGAGCATCAATACCAGTAATATTATCCTGGTTTGACAATGGCGACGGTAGAATTTCAGGGAAAATGTATGTATCAGCAGGCATTGCCGGGCTTGGACTGGGATCACTTATGGGCTACAGGATTGTCAAACAGAAAGATTTTACTGAATCTGAAGGTAATATTATTACGCTGGGTGGCATTGCTGGTGCACTGACTGGAGCAGGGTTTGTTTTTTTGTCTGGTAGTGATAACCCCAAAATTTATTATACCGGTCTTGTTGTTGGTGATATTATTGGAGCGATAGCCACTTCGTCATTTCTAAAGGCAGGTAAGTCTGAAAAGCATAGCCAGATTCATTTTCATCCTGAGGGAATTATGAGTCTGGGTTTGTGTTCTTTAAACAAATTTCCTGCAAAATGCCAGTTTCTCACCTTTAATTTTTAGGGCATCTTCTTCAAATACCAGGATTGGAATTAATTGTGCGGTGAATTCATTATTGACCAGAACTGGATTCTGGGTATAATCCGCTATGGACTTGATCAAAAGAAAAATACTATCCGGCAATGAAGCAGTAGCAAGAGGAGCCTGGGAAGCAGGGTGTCATTTTGCTGCTGCATATCCTGGGACGCCATCCACTGAAATCCTTGAAAATATTATTAAGTATCCAGAGATCTATGCTGAATGGTCAGTTAATGAAAAAGTAGCACTTGAAGTTTGTGCGGGTGCCTCTTTTGTCGGTGCCCGCGCACTTACAGCAATGAAACATGTGGGATTGAATGTTGGTGCCGATCCAATGTTCACGCTTGGTTATACCGGGGTAACAGGTGGATTTGTGATAGTAACCTGTGATGACCCGGGGATGTGGTCTTCCCAGAATGAGCAGGATAACCGTCATTATGCAAGGCATGCAAAAATACCAATGCTTGAACCATCAGATTCCAATGAATCAAAGATTTTTGCAAAATTGGCATTTGATTTATCAGAAAAATTTGATAGTGTGTTTCTTTTGAGACTTACTACCCGTATTTCGCACTCAGCAGGTATTGTGGAAATTGGTTCACGAAAAGATATACCACTGAAGGGTTATGTAAAAGATATAAAAAAGAGATTGGTTCTTCCTGCACATGCACGCCTGCTTCATAAGAAAGTTGAGGAAAGATTGCAAAGACTTGCTGATTATTCTGAGGAATTTCCTTATAACCGCATTGAATGGGGTGACAGAAAGCTGGGCATAATAAGTTCAGGCATTGCATATATGTATGCAAAAGAAGTTTTTCCTGAGGCGAGTTTTCTAAAACTATCATTTACTTATCCGTTGCCCAAAAATTTGATCCGAAAATTTGCTAAAGCCGTGAAAAAACTCATTGTCATTGAAGAAGGTGACCCAATTCTTGAGCAGGAAATCAAGGCAATGGGTATTAATGTGACAGGCAAGGACAAAGTTCCAACATGCGGTGAGCTGGATACAACTATCTTGAAAAGGAATTTTACAAAAACTGCAAAAATAAAGGCTACAGAAATTCAGGAAATTCCTGAAAGGCCACCAGTCTTGTGCCCGGGATGCCCTGAGCGAGGAGTATTCTATGTAATTAATAAGTTGAAACTTATTGCGACAGGGGATATTGGTTGTTATACACTCGGTGCTTTGCCTCCTTTGAATGCAATGGATACCTGTATCTGTATGGGCGCTTCAGTCACGAATGCCCATGGAATGGACAAGGCAGGCGGAAAGGAGATTAACAGGAAATTGGTTGCAGTGATTGGTGATTCCACCTTTTTCCATTCCGGAATTACCGGGCTGATTAATGCAGTGTATAACAAAGGTAATTTGAATCTAATAATCCTTGATAATCTAACAACCGCAATGACTGGTCATCAACCACATCCAGGCACTGGAAAACTTGCGCGCGGTGAGGAAGGAAAGAAGATTTTGCCTGAAGATGTTGCCCGGGGTTGCGGTGCAGAATTCGTAAAACTTGTTGATCCGACAGACCTTAAGGCAACTGAACAGGCGATAAAAGAGGCATTGAATTATGAAGGTGTAGCAGTGCTTGTTTTCCGCAGTCCGTGCGCATTACTGAAAAAGCCGAAACCGTATCTTGTGGTGGATATTCAAAAATGCAATGGTTGTAAACTGTGTCTTCATCTGGGTTGCCCTGCAATCAGCCTGAAAACATTTGAAACAAAAGAAAAACCTTTGGCATTCATTGAGCCCACACTTTGCACTGGTTGTGATCTATGCGTTCAGTTGTGTCAGCATAATGCAATTAAATCATCAAAAAAGGATTGACCTATGGCAATGAAAAGAAATAAGACCACGGGAAAAACTGACAACCTGACAAGCATAATCATTTGTGGGGTTGGTGGGCAGGGCATACTCCTTGCTTCAGACATACTTTGCACGGCTGCGTTTCTTGCAGGTTTTGATGTTAAAAAAAGTGAGATCCACGGAATGGCACAGAGAGGTGGTAGTGTTATTACTCATGTCCGTTTCGGCAGAAAAGTCTATTCACCTTTGATTGAAGAGGGAAGCGCTGATTTTATCTTATCTTTTGAAAAACTTGAGGCGTTTAGATACAGTTATTATCTGAAAAAAAATGGTATAGCAATAGTAAATGACCTTCAGTTACCGCCTATGAGTGTGCTCACCGGCGCAAAGACATATCCGGAAAACATTATTGAGGATCTAAAAAAAATAGGCAGGGTTGATTTGATTCCAGCCCAGGATATTGCTATAAAATTGGGGAATGTGCGTGCGGTAAATGTTGTGCTCTTAGGAAGCCTTGCTCGTTATATGGATTTTCCTCAGCATATATGGATTGATGCAATAAAAGAAAATGTCAAAACGCAATATGTTGAATTGAATATAAAGGCATTTGACTCAGCCAGTGGAGTGGGTAGCAGGCAGTAAGTATTAAAAACCAGGCAGTAAATAGCAGGTCGTAAATGAAATGTGGTTAGTACATTGGAAGATAGGGTGTTTTGATGTTTCTGATTCCATTGAATATACCTTTGTAGACATCAGGATATTCGGCAGAAACATTGTTCAAAAAATTCCTGATGCTCTGTCTTTTTGAAATCTGATAATATGGGCATTTGTTTATTTCCTCAGGAATTTGCAGGGCACGGGCAATCATCAGGATATTTTTTTTGTCAAGATAATAAAGGGGTCTGATGAATGAAAAACGTCCGTGAATCACTGATTGTTTGGGAACGAATGTTGAAATTTCACCATTGTAGATGATGTTTAGAATAAATGTTTCCACAACATCTTCAAGATGATGAGCAAGGGCAACCTGAAAAATATTCAAAGATTCAGCATATTCTAATAATCTACGTCTGCGTTCGCGGGCACAGAAAAAGCATTTTTTTTCAAGGGTTTTCAGACGGGCATTGATCCTGGTATTGATTATCTTGCAAGGGATTTTTAGATTTCTGCAGAATTCTTGAATAAAGTCAATATTCCAATCAGGAAATTCTGGGTTTATGTGACAGGCGTAAATTTCCCAGTTCTGCTGGAATTTCTTGTTATATTCACTCAGAAGAAACAGAAGGGTAAGACTATCAGGGCCGCCTGATACGCCGACAACCACCCCGGAACTTTTATTAAGGAAATTGAAATGCTTTGTTACCTTACTTATCGCTGATAGCGATGGATTAAGCAGTCGTGATTTCAGTTCCAAAGGTAGTTGTTATCTCAGCACAATCAATTGTTTTATTAATACGACTTTTTTTGACTCAAGACGGTAAAAATAAACGCCATTGGGTACAAGTACACCCTTTTCATCGTCGGCGTGCCAGGGTATGACATAGGTGCCTTTGTTGTAATGACCACTGGCAATTACCTTAACTGGTTTTCCTATTAGATTATAAATGGTCAATGTTATAACCATTGGTTCGTTGATGGTGAATTCAAATTCGGTATAGTTGTCAACTGGATTCGGACGATTCTTGCTAAGGACAACAATATCGGTTTTTGCCTGTGTGGTTCGTGAAAGGATCTTCAATGTCCTGTCGTTACGATTAAGTAGTATTAAACTATTATCAATTGGATGAACAAATATTTTTGAATCAGGTGGAATATTATCAAGCACAATTTTCTCTACACGCTCACCGTTTGGCTCCAAAACGAGTATGGAATCTTTAAACAGGATATAGTTTCTGCCATCTCTGCCTGTTGCAAAATCAAGAATGCGTTCTGATGCGCTGAAGATAAGTTGACTTCTGTATGTAGCAGGATTGCTTAAAGCACCGATTAGCCATTCATATATCTGATTATTTGCCATTGTAAACAGGGTCATTTCGTTTTTTGTATCTTCTATTCGTGAAAGGACGGAAAATTTTTCAACATTCGCATTGAGCATGCTTATTACTTCGTTGTCTTCAGCAAAACTAATGTGGTTGCCATCGGAAATAGCGATAATGTTTTTGTCATCTATCTGTACATTTTCAATCTGGACTGGATTCATCAAATTTATGCCTGAATTGCGAATTTCACCATCTGCAGTCAGGGTTAAGAGGCTGTTATTGTTGTCAATCACATAGAATTCTTGATTTCCATTTAGTGCAAAGAGCTTGCTATTTCTTATTTCTGAAAAAAGGATTAATCCTTTTGTATTATAATCAACCTGCGATAGAGACGATTTGGTCAGAATCCATAGCTTACCGTCATTCCCTATCTTTATGTCGTTGATTGATAGAGTCTTTGGCAATGTAATTTCTTCGCGCTTCTGCCATTCAGCTGATGCTAACAGAAAAAGAAAAAATATCACGATTATTTTTTTCATATACCCCCTTGCTTAAGATACCAAATATTTTATGGATTGGGCTTGTAAATAAACCAAACCCGGTTCTTGTAATCTGTTCAACCATTATCACGTCCAATCATAGCTTATATTATATCTATATTTCTTATCCTGTCAAGACTTAAATTTAATTACGACAAAGCCAATTCTTTCTGTGCCAGTCACCTGTCCTCATGGTTTGAAATCAAATGGAATTTGAATACTCTGCTCAAAAGGCTCACCATCCTTGGTTGCCGGTTTGAACTCCCACTGTTTCGCCGCAGTAAGAGCTGCATCTTCACAGGCAGGATTGCCAAAACTTGAGTATATTGAAGCGGATTTAACCTTGCCGTCTGTGCCCACAATCACCTTTACAACAACTCTGCCAGTTGCACCAATCGCCTTGGCTGATTCAGGATACTTTGGTTTGATCTGTTTTGTAGGAGTAGGTCGGGTAATCACTGAAGGCTTGGGCGGTGTTACTGGTGGTGTTGGTTCAGGAGTAGGTGTGACAACGGCTGTGGTCTCTTTCTTTGCCGCAGCAGCTTCCAGTAATTTTTCCGGCGATACGGTTGGTGCTGGTTTTGGGGTTTCAACCTTTGTTTCACCTTTTACAGGGGTTGTGGCAGTCGGGGTTGTGGCAGTAGGAGTTGGTGTCGGAGTTGGTACTGGCGTGATTACTGCTGCAACTGTGACCTTTCTCTCTGCTTCAGGTATCCAGTAAGTATAGGCATTGGCAAGATTCAGCCCTTCTTCTATACCCTTTACTCTTTTGTAATTTGCAGCAATTTCATTGGGTACAACCAGGAATGTATAAGGCTGGTCCTCATACACAATTTTCTGAAATTCACCCCAGATTTCCTTTGCCTTTTTTCTGTTCAACATTACGGTTCCAGTTTCAATGAGTGAATCAGTAATTGTACTTTTGTAACTGACAAAATTGTATTTACCACGGCTGGGATCAGAATGCCAGTACAGGGTTGGGTCAATCTTTTCACTCACACTCCAACCCATAATGAAACCATCATATTTTCTATTTAGGAGTGCGGAAATGAAGGAACTCACATCCATAGTTTGTGCATTGACCTTGATCCCGAGCTGGGTCAAATAATTTGTGACATAAGAAAGAATCTGCACACGGTCAGGATTCTCAACATTGGCAATGATTGTGAGTGCAACATCTTTTCCGTTTTTATCAAGGATTTTATTCCGATTTCTATCTTCAAAACCCTTCGCAGTCAAAATATCCTTTGCCTTTGCTAAGTTGTATTCAACAGGTGTAATGTCTTCATTGAAAGCCCAGGACGAAGGCGGAAGAGGTCCAAGCGAGACCTTACCCATTCCCAGAAATATGTCATTCAGGATCTGTGTCCGGTTGATTGCCATGGTCAATGCCTTGCGTATTTCTTTGTCTTTGAGAAACTCATTATCCAGGTTCCAGCCAATATAAATATAACTGTTGCCGGGTTTTGACGAGATGTTAATATTCTGATTGCCGGACAATCTTTTTGCTTCGGCCGGGGTAAGATTCAAGACAAAATCCAGATTGCCCTGTTCAAAGTCAGTGATCATTGCATCTGCATTGTTGTAATATTTAATGATGATCTCATCCAGTGGAGGTCTTCCCCGGTAATAATCATCATTAGCAGTGAGCACGATTCCTGAACCAGGCAACCATTCTTTCACTTTGTATGGTCCATTTCCGACAATCTTTGTTTTTCCAAACTCAGCACCAAGTTTTTCATAAATGTGTTTGGGCACAGGCATTATGTCTGAATCAGTGAGCAAATTTGCATATACCCGGGAAAAGGTAAATTTGATTGTGTATTTATCAATTAGTTCAACTTTTTTGATGTAATTGAGTGAGGCGATAAAAGGGTAGTTCGTTTTTGGATCCTGCATTTTTTCATAGGTATAGAGAATATCCTCAGCAGTAACCGGCTCGCCATCCCACCATTTTACACCCTTTCGCAAGTAATAAGTAATGGCAGTCAGGTCTTCAGAAAACTCCCAGGATGAAGCCAGTTCAGGTTTCATCTTTCCTGTATTAGGGTCAATACGATGGAGTTTCATAAACAAAAGGTCAAGAACCTCATTTGAACCCAGGACTGATGGTTGCAAAGGAGAAATAGAACCTGGTAAGTCAGTTGTGCCAATAATCATTTTTCCACCTCTCTCACCTTTTAATGGTTCTTCTTTCTTGGCACAACCAAAAACAACCAACCCAATGATTACTAATATTGGCAATAGTTTTTTCATTTTACCCCCTTGTTAAGGTGCTTATATGTAAATACATTATATTCTAAAATTTATTCCTGTCAATAGATTTTTTGAAAATCGCATATAACGTTATAACTTTGTTTTAAACCACTTTATTACAATTTTGAGACCGTCATCAAGTCTTATAAATGGTTCCCAATGGAGAAATTTTTTTGCCCTTGTTATATCTGGATTTCTTCTGTGTGGGTCATCTTCAGGCAATGGTTTGTATATAAACTTGCTCTTGCTATCGCATAGTTTTTTTATCTTCTCAGCGAGTTGAAGGATTGTAAATTCATTGGGATTACCCAAATTAATAGGCATTGGATAGTCAGTTTCAGCAAGTTTGGTAATTCCCTTTACCAGGTCACTCACATAGCAAAAACTTCTTGTTTGACTTCCATCTCCAAAGATAGTGATTGGTTTATTTTTCAATGCCTGTTCAATAAAGGCAGGTATTACCCGGCCATCACCTGGTCGCATTCTCTCGCCATAGGTATTGAAAATACGGACGATACCAATTCTTAGATTTAGTTTTCTATGATACGCAACGGTTATTGATTCTGCAAAGCGCTTTCCTTCATCATATACTGAACGAATTCCAATGGGATTTACATTACCCCAGTATTCTTCAACCTGGGGATGGACGAGTGGGTCACCATAAACTTCGCTCGTTGAGGCAAGGAGAAATTTTGCGTTCTTTTTTAAGGCAAGTTCTAACATATTTGTTGTGCCTGCAGAAGCAGTCTTCATCGTTTCTATTGGATATTTCAGGTAATCAAATGGACTCGCTGGTGAGGCAAAGTGTAGTATCAAATCAATGTCTTCTTTTATCGGTGGCAAATTACAGATATCGCAATTGAGAAACTGGAATTTTTTATTTCCGAAATTATGTTTTATATTTTCTTCTTTCCCGGTTATTAAATTATCAATCACAATGACCTCGTCACCTTTGTTCAAATAGTAATCAACAAGATGTGAACCGATAAAACCCGCGCCACCGGTGATTATCACTCTCATCTTCCAATCCCTGTATAGATAAAACCAATTTTTCTCATCTCCTGTGGGTCAAAGAAATTTCTACCATCAAGGAAAACCGGCTGACGCATTCTTTCTTTCAATTTTTTTAAATCAAGGTGTTTAAATTCATCCCACTCTGTTACGAGTATTATCCCATCCGCACTTTCGGCTACGCTGTATGCATCTTTGCAATACTCAATATCCGGCATTATCTCCTTTGCCCGTTTCATTGCGACCGGGTCATATGCCTTTACGATAGCGCCTTCCTTTCTCAATTCATTTATTATGGTAATTGATGGTGCAAATCTCATATCATCTGTATTGGGTTTGAATGAAAGCCCGAGAATCCCAATCCTTTTATCCCTTAAATTCCATAAAAGGTCTTCAAGTTTTTTAACGACCCTTTTCATCTGTTCTTCATTTATCCTTTCCACTTCTTTTAATAATCTGAAGTCATAACCCAATTTCTGGGATATGCCAATAAAAGCCTTGAGGTCTTTTGGAAAACAGAAACCACCAAAACCTACTCCCGCATTCAAGAAATCTCTGCCAATTCTTTTATCAAGTCCAATACCTTCTGCAACCTTTATAATGTCCGCACCTGAATGTTCACAGATGATTGAAAGGGCATTTATAAAAGAGATCTTCATTGATAAAAAGGAATTTGAGGCATGTTTTATCAACTCGGCACTTGCCAGGTCAGTTATTATTTTGGTTGCGTTAATTGGTTTATATAATTCCAGCAATTTCTCTTTTGCCCGTTCGTTTTCAACACCGAGAACAATACGGTCGGGTTTCAGAAAATCGTTTATTGCAGAACCTTCCCTCAAAAATTCAGGATTGGATGCGACATCAAATTCAACCTTTCTTTTATTGAATCTTTCAACGATTGTTCTTATCCACTTGCCAGTCTGGACCGGGACTGTACTTTTTTCCACGACAATTTTGTAATCTTCCATTGCCTCACCAATATCACTTGCGACTTTTTCAATGCTGGAAAGATCAGGTTCGCCATTTTCTTTTGGGGGTGTACCTACGGCGATAAAGATAAAAAGTGATTCGTTCACACCCTTGATTATTGATGTAGAAAATTTTAATCTTCCTGCAGATACATTTTTTTTCACCATATCTAATAGACCGGGCTCATAGATTGGGATATTGCCATTGTTTAAGGTTTCAATTTTCTTCTCGTCATTATCAACGCAAATAACATTGTGTCCAATTTCTGCAAAACAGGTTCCTGAAACCAGTCCAACATAACCTGTGCCAATCATACAGACTTTCATAAACCTCCTTTTAGGTAGACACCGAAATACCTAATCATTTGATGGTCTCTTATAAGAAATAAAAAATATTCCACCGAGTAATGACCACAAGAATACTAAGAGAAAGGACACAAGAGAGACCGTTAAGGAAATTTCACCACTCAATCCTGCGCGCTGGAAAAGAAAAACATAGGCGTTTTCCCTTACTCCCAAGGCATTGAATGATATCGGTATCATAGAGATCACATTTATTATTGGCAGATAAATAAAGAAAGGCAGGAGAGATACCTGGAAATTCCCCATACTCTGTAAGACAAGATAAGGTGAGATAGAAAGCAACGCCTGAATAATTATTGATTGAATTATGCACAAAAAAATCACACTCCAGGCAGAACCAAATTCAGTCATTGTTTTATGGAGATTGTTTATTCTTTCGCCGATGCGAAAAAATTTCAATTTAGCGGTAATAGGATGGATAAATGAATAAATTTTTTCAGAGAAGAGGATAAATGTGATAAACAAAAGTGCGAGGAGCCCAATTATCATTAACAATACAAATTCGCTTCTTTTCTGGAAAACATAGAGATAGGTCACCGCAAATAGACCAAAAATAAAAAGACCGATGAATCCAAGTATCCTGTCGGCGATTACAATTGCAAAGGTATCGGTCTTTCTCCCTTTCATTGAATAAACTATTCTCATAACATCGCCGCCGACGGTTGTAGGTAAAAAGTTATTAAAAAAAAGTGCAATAAAGTAAATTATCAATGAATCTTTGAATTTTATATTCATTTTTTTGTAATCAAGCAGAACCTGCCAGCGCCAGGCAGAGACAACAATAAAGAAAAAGTAGGGAACAAGGGCAAGGGTCAGAAATTTTAAATCCATATTTTTTATATTGAATAGAATCTTCTCGGCATCAAGTTTTATTAGCAGAAAGGCAATTAATCCAATACCTATTAATATCCTTAAAATTGCCCAGAGAATTGTAATTTTATTTTTCTTTTTCTCTTCCATTTGTAATCTGTGGTATCAATTTTTTATCGTCTGTATAATCATAAAATATTTACTTATTCGTAGATTCAAATTTCTCCAGACGGTCAATGATTGCCCTTATTGATTCACCAATCAAACCTAAGGAAAAGAACAAAATACCTGATACAACAAGTAGTATGACAAGATATAATAATGGTCTGAATCCATGCCCTAAGATTCTCAAGATTATGGAGATTATACCGATTATAATTCCCAAAAGTATCTGAAACATTCCTGCAGTTCCGAAATATAACAGGGGTTTTTGTAAAAAAGTTAACTGGAATTTTACCGCAAGTAAGTCAAAAAATCCGATTATTATCCGCACCTTTTTTTGATATTTTGGTTCACCATATAACCTTGGCTTCAGGGTTACGGGTATCTCTTTGATAACAAAGCCATATTCACTTGCCAGGGGAACGATATAACGATGCCAGTCGCGACGCAGGGGTATTGCCTGCAAAACTTCACGCCTGAATGCCTTTATTGCATTCATATCATGAACCTTTAAATTAAAGAGTCTTCTGCCGCACCAATTATAAACACTTGATACAAACTTCTTTTCATATTTACCCTGTTTCCAGCCTGTAGCAACATCTGCATTTTGATTCAAAATCAAATCTATCAATCTTGGCACATCATAGATATCAAATTGCATATCTGCATCATATATGACCAGAATTTCGGCATCGGTTGCCTTTGCACCGGTTATTATTGCCTGGGTTTTGCCCAGATTTCTTTTGTGCGCTGCTATTTTTAGATAATCTCTTCTGTATTCTTTTAATGTTGTCTGGGTAAAATCGGTTGAACCGTCATCAATGAATATGACTTCATAATCAGGATATTTTTTTATAAATTCATCAAGCATTGAAATAAGATGGGGTATATTTTCAGCCTCATTATATGCAGGAATCAATATCCCTATTTTCATATTTTATTATATATATCTCTCTATAAAAGTCAAATGGTTTTTTGGTTCAGGGAATGGTTATTGGGCGTGGCTTAATAGCTTTTGGTTTTTGTTTGACTAAGGACGACAAACGACGACGAAACGCATTTCTAAACCGCACACCGACAGACGATTTTTCAAGGATTATTGTCGCGGTTAGGGAACCGCTCCCACGGAATTGGGGTGAAAGGATTATTGTCGCGGTTAGGGAACCGCTCCTACAGAATTGGTTATTGGTTAATTGGCGTGGATGCTGGTATGGTTATCGGGCGTGGTCTATAAACAAGGAGGCGAAAACACCCCTGGCTATTTGTTATTTAACCTTTTAACCATTTAGCCAATTATCCTTCTGATTTGGAGTAGCGACTTCAATCGCGTACTTATTGAAGTAACATTGCCTCTGATACTCCGAGACACCGAGGCTCCGTTCCTCTTATGGCAATGTAGGGCAAGGCTTTAGCCTTGCGAGAAGGGGCTTGTAGTATAACGAAACAGGTGGTGAAACCGTATAACGGCAGATGATGTTTAAAGTAATGAATACAGCTCTGAAGAATGAAAATTTTTCTCTAATGAATATTCAACCATTGACAACAGTTGATTTTTATATATACTTATAATCAGGCAGACAGATGTTTGTTGGCGTCAGATTACAGATGGTAATTCAGGTTTTGACCGGTTACTCATTGAGTTAATCTCCAATCAAACAGAAGGAAGCTTGAAAGGAGTAAAAATGCCTATCTATGGTAAGGTAAAGTGGTTTGATAGCCGAAAAGGTTATGGTTTCATTGAAAAAGAAGATGGAACCGGTGATGTATTCGCCCATTTTCAGGAAATCGTGGGTGAAGGTTATCGCACGCTTACCGAAGGTGAAAGAGTAAAATTTGAGATTACGAATTCACCAAAAGGAGCCAAAGCCACAAAA
>JBNAVN010000032.1:0-7195 GCA_049700315.1 bacterium | reverse complement strand
CGGGGCTCTCTTTATGAACAAACAAAGGTATTTGTTCTAATTTTTTTAATGTGGAAAGTAAAACGCTCCCATATCAGCCCTTGTACCATCTGGATCATTAGGTGAATTAGGGTCACCTGTATCAATGCAAGGAGAACCAGAAGTCAAATGGAAATCTCCGCCGGTTGCATTCACAAACTGTGGATTTGCATCAATACAACCAGTTCCAAACCAGGGTTGTCCTGTACCATTTTGAATGTCGGAATATGTAGCAACCGTAGATGCGGCACCTGACATACCAAGCGCATTGGGAGTGTCCTGCCAGAAAATGTTGTTTCTCATCGTTATCTGGGCACTGCTATTTTCAAAGTACAGATATGTACCGCCGCCTTCATTTGCGTGGTTACCATAGAAGGTGTTATTGGCGAATTCTATTTGTCCACTGTTTGTAGAATAAGAAAAACCGCCACCAACATTTCCCGCAGTGTTGCCATTAAAGACATTCCCGGTGAAATTGACTGCTCCCTGGTCTGTGGAAATCATTACCCCACCGCCATTGACATTTGCCTGGTTATTTGCGTAAGTGTTGCCTGTTATATTCAGTGTTCCTGTGCCATTCCAGATCCAGACACCACCTCCATCTTCTGCTGCAGAGTTAGCAGAGTAGGTATTATTTGAATAATCCAATGTACCTTGATTCAAATGTATCATTGTGCCTGCACCGCCAGCATTAACAGTTGTGTTGCCCGTGAATTGGTTGTTTCTGAAGTTTATTGTTCCGCTTGCGTTTATGCGCACAAAACAGCCACCACCATCCAATTGAGCATGGTTATTGGAAAATGTATTATCACTGATGGTCAGAGATATGTTTTCACCTAAAAAGTATGTCATAATACCTCCGCCTCCATCAGCGGCTGAATTATTGGTAAATGTATTGCCAGTCATCGTGATCTGTCCACTTCCGTCAACATACAGAATACCGCCCCCGCCATCTTTGGCAGGAACTCCTGGATGAACCCCAGGAACTTCATTCTGTTCAAAGGTGCTATTGGTGAGTATAATACTTCCATCAGTGGTGCCGACATTCAAACCACCTGCATCATCAATTGCCGAATTGCCAGTGAATATGCAATTGGAAACATTAACGGTTCCGCTGGATGAGATAAGGTGTGCACCGCCACCAATCAATTCAGCATAATTACTTTCAAATTCACAAGAATCAATGCTGATATTTCCCTGATCAGCTTCAACATTAATTCCACCACCATTGCTGTCCGAACGTCCCTCAAGGAAAGTTATCTTGCTTACATAAATACAGGCAGTTGTGCCTGTAGTTCGCAGATTCATAATCCGCACTTCATCCTGGCCATCAAGTATGGTCTGATTGATTCCAGCACCGATAATATACAATGCAAAGTCTTCTGCTGATTGATAGGTCAGAGTTGTTCCAACATTAAATGTTCCTGCAGGGATGCTAATGGTATCTTCTCTGCCATTTGTGCCTGCTGAGTCAAGTTGTCTTTGAATCTCGGTTACTTCAGGTGCCTGCTCATTTTTTTTCTTACAGAAGGATAATGTAATGACAAGGCAGATAAGAAATACACTCATTCGGTGAATTTGTTTTGCTAACATTATATCTCCTTATTAAGCAAAAAATTGCTTTTAAGTCGCAACTATAAGCAGTGTTTCTATTTTTTTAAAACCTTCTTACGGACCTTGCCAGCCAGCAATGCGGGCAAGCATCCACCAGACTGCCCTGCCTTTCTGTTCGCAACTTTCAAATGTTGTGTGTCCACCTTCATCACCCTGAAAATTTGGATGTTCATGAGGGACAGTTGTACCGTTATAATCATAGGTTGCCTGTTCCCAGGAACTACCATCATAGTACCAGGCATCAAGGTCAGCGAAGTCAAAAAGTGCGAAGTGGTGATCATTGCAGAATTGTCTTATTTGCTGGTTACGCTGATACCGATTGTATCCATCAGCATCCATTGCCTGGGCATTACCGGTGAAAAAGACAAAGGTCACATTAGGGAATTCGCCAGCGAGTTTTGCTATTGAATCAAGATATGCCTGGGCTTCTTCCTGGGTGTAATAATCCAGTTGTGTGCACCAGCACCACATTGATACATTTATCACTCCCCCCACTTCGTAAGTGGGGGGATGCTCTGAAAAATGGTCATCGCAATTTTATGATTTTACGGGTTATGATTTTTTCCTGGGTCTTAAGTTGAATAAAATAGATACCATTGGGCAGATTTTCATTAAGATTTGATTCATAAATACCAGAAGATTTGAACTCATCAACCAAAATTCTTTCTACCTGTCCCAGGACATTGTAAATCGCAAGTCTTACCTTTACTGGTCTGGGAATGGCATACTGGATTTTAAGATTTCTTCCCGATACCGGATTCTGTAAAATTTTTAAACTCACATCCCGTATCTCATATCTCTTATCCATTTCAATTCCCAGCGGTCTTATCTTGAAATCACCAAAATCACAGGCAATGCCACGGGGTGTATTCTCACCGGGTCTTGGTGGACCATAAGCCCAGATCATTATCTTGCAGGAGTCAGAGATTATATCAGGCACAATCCATTGATAGGTGGTATCATTGCCGGGAATACCCATTGCAATTGTATCATAGGTATTGCTACTATCAGATGAGAAAAACAGGGCAAATGAATCCGCACCTGGTGGGTCAAACTTTTGCCAGATGATTTGATAATTTTCTCCAGGGTGTAAGATATAACCATAATTTGGCTGTAAAATCTTTACCCCCTGAATCTCCCAGATGAGAATGTGATTGGGTCTACCTGCTTCAATAACCTCAGGGTAACCATTTCTATTTAAATCGTAAACTGTAATATAAGTTGCGGTATTATAGGTCCAGTCACTACTGTAGATTTTTTGATATTGATGAACACCGGTCGCCTTATATACATGCCACTGATTAAAAGTTGACCAAACGATTTCCTCTCTGCCATCAGCGTCAATGTCACCGCAGCTACTCACATGTCCCCACATACTACCGGGAATATTTGTAATTGAGTCGACTAAAAAGAAATCGTAATTATTATCACCCACTGCCTCATATAGATAAAGCCAGGCTTTGCCATAGTGGTAACTTACACAGGTGACTAATAATTCGGGTTTTCCGTTTCCATCCATATCGTTGCCTTTAAAAACCTCCGCACTGCCGTGGGGAAGCATACCTGTAAAGACAGATTCATAGTTATTATTACCGCAGCACTCCCATATATGGATTTGGATAACACCTGGGTATCCTCCCCACGGGGTGATAAACTCCATTTTTCCATCCAGATCAAAATCACCATTTATCCCCCCGTAAAATGGATTTATTGTATCCTCCCACACTAATAGATATTGATTATCACCTATGTTTTCGTAAACACAGGTATGCGGACCTTCAAAATCATAATATCCAAAGAGTATTTCTTTTAATCCATCTTGGTCTAAATCGGTAATATAACCACCGTATATATTCATAAACCCACTATCCTGCCAGACAATATTGGTTGGGTTGGAATTGTATGTTGGCGATTCGTAAACATATAAAGGATATGGCCATATGCCATTTTCATTTCCTACCATATCTACTAATGAATCAGTATCTAAATAGCCAATGTCATATAACCAGGAATCTGGTGCACTATCTTCAGGAAAATATTGATCAAAACCAACATATTCCCAGAATTGAATATTGAATGGGGTTATACTTGTGCTGAAAACAAGATTTTCTCTACCATCATGGTCAGTATCAAAACCAAATGTCCTATACCAGCTACCACGTGGTATCACTACAACTTCCCGGAAAGTTATGGCATCACTGATGCATATTGTGAGAAGAAACAAAATGAAAATACCAGATGATTTCATCATTACTACCCCCTGGGGGAAAAGGAATTCCTCTTTCCCCCAGCATTATTATTTATATTACCTTGTTAGTTAGCAAACCATTGCCTGTCTGTAATTCAAGGAAGTAAATGCCATTGGGTAACTTTTTACCGGATCCATCAGTACCATCCCAATGAATAGGAGAAAGTAGCGCATTGGGAGTAGCGAGTGTAAATGATTTGACTAAACGGCCGCTTACATCGTAAATTTTGAGAGAAATGTCTTGTCTACTTTCTGGTATTTCACATTTGATTTCTAATTTCTTCGCGAACGGATTTGGCGCTACAGTCAAGTTATATCCGGCCTTTAATTCTTTGCTTTCAGACGATTGTGGACCACCATAATTGACATCAGCAATACGATAGACCTCAAGACCCGAAAGATAAACACCGTTTGCGTGTGGATTTTTAAGCGCAAGAGTTATTTTGCGTGTATTTTGATATAATTCCTTGGGAATTGGAATGACAAAATCCTTTGCTTCATTCGCCTTAACGACAAAGGTTTTCTTTTTCTCATTATTTATCCAGAGTTCCTGAATTTTATTACCCGTGCCTTCAAAATATATTTTGCCCTTTATCAGATGCAATGGAAAGGTTGGGTCAAGGATTGATAAGTTGTAAGTTAATGCACTGGTTCCATAATCAACTCTATGGTTAGCATACTTAATTGCACCATCACGAGAAACACAGAAAGCAGATACAGTGTCTTCGCCAGTTTCTACAGTATAAAGTGCCGATAAAGTTCCGGGTGGACCGCTACCAAACTGTTGATGCACACAGATAATCTGATAGGGTGTAGTATTACCTTTTGTGAAGATGGTGTAGAGGTCCCAGGGAGAAAAATCCCTTTGCACTTGACTGTGGCAGAAGGATTCTTTTTCAATCTCTTGTGAAACCCAGCCATATCCGTAGGTATCGCTTCGGTAACGGATATCGTAATCACTTGCATTACCTATCTCACACCAGATAGAAAAATCATGTGCAGCATTTACAGGAAATTCAGAAGGGGTTCCTGGTGATTGGCTGTATGATGGGCCAACCGCAAACCACCGATTGCGGGAAATATTTTTTCGCCTCCGGAAAATCTCATTAGACACACCGGAAATTTCATCATACCATACTACTGAAAGCGTATCTCCATAGCAATCTATATGCGGTGATTTATCGGCATAGTTTGGGGATTGGTTAGAAACCAAAACAATGGGTTGCCAGCTACTACCATTTCGCCAGCGGTAGTAAATGTCTTCATTACCCGAAACAATCTTACACCAAGTGCAGTGTGGATTACCATTGCCATCAACAACGATTGATGGTCGGCTCTCATTGAGCGCAGTGTTTGATGCCCAGTCTAAAATTACTGGATTACCGGGATTTGTCGCATTATAGGCAAACTGATAAGAGTAAACCGCACTGATGAACTGGTATTGTGGAATACCCCAGTTGGTCACTGAGAATACAACATAAACCTGGTCGCCCTGAGTATAGAGCGAGGGCGGACCCGGTTCAAGACCACTCTGGGTATAAGAAAGAATCGTAAATCCACGCCACTCACCACCCCAGTCATCATAATAACGATATTCCACATCCTTTTCGTTATCAATATAAACTACACAGGGTTGCTGTGCTGTTAACATTCCGGGATGCAAACCAACTGAAGGATAATAACCAGAATCCTTCTTGACTGGAGAGAGATGCACATTTTCAATTATATGATAAGGAGCCCAGGTTTGGCCATTATCCAGTGACCAGGAATAATGTGGCCTGCCCTGTGAAACATAGACCAGATGGAGTCTATTTGAGAGTGGATCACGGATTAAATGCCGGCCATTGTTAAAGACAGTTGCCCGATTATCATCAGCAAGCAAGAGGTCATCATTTGCCATATACACAAGGTCGTAATCATCAGGATTGGTTATCAACTTCTGGTAAGCCAAATGTCGGGCTGAAGTTCCAGATATTATAAAGCATTTAGCCTCATAGGCATTTGCTTCACCATCAATAATGAACGGTTCTTCCCAATTTGCTCCAAAATCAGTTGAAAGTCTACCGCGAATTTGATTATCCCATTGATATACAATTAAGATGCCCTTATGATATGTAGTTAAAGAAGTTGCTAAACTACCATCAGATATCATTGCAATGTCCTGCCAGGTATCGCCATTGTCTAATGAACGTGCGTACCAGATTGAATAATCAGCCCTTTCCCATACCGCATGCAGATGATTGAACTGGTCAACTGCCAAAAGAGGATAACGATAATTACCGAAATTCATTATCGTGCTTTTCTCCCAGACAGGATAATCTGGTTTTGCGTGGAGCACAAGATATGTGTTTATTGGATGGGGTCTAAGGAATATTGCATGTGGAATATTATTAACCATCACCAGATGAGGATAATGGTCATCATTATCATAGCCGATATAGTCTTCTTGTGACCAAGTGAGGCCATTATCACCTGATGCTCTGTAAATAAGGCAGATAAGTCCACCAGTAGATTTCCGATAAGCAATTCGCACTGAATCCGATGTCGCCACAATAGTCGGCTCAGTCTGTAGATCTGACAAAACGCACTGCGTAATGATTCTCTGTGGGATTAATTGTTGTGCCATAAATAACATAGACAAAATTACCCACGCAGGCAATAGCAGTATTCCTTTTTGCATCAATCAGGGCATCGTTTAGTGCAGAAATTGAAATTCCTTCAGTCCAAGTAAAACCTAAATCAGCGGATTGTTTATAATAGAGTTTGCCTGGTTGACTGCGATTGTCAGTCCATATTATATGCACAGTATTTCCATTTGTTGCAAGTGCAGGGTATTTTTGCGAACCTGATGTATTTTCTATAGTCATCCACACCCTCCACCCATCAGGTGGATAGGACTGGGCGTTTAAGCTGAGAATAACGCCCAGTAATAAAATGGTGCTTAAAGTTATTCTAAGTTTCGTTTTCATCCTCCATCTTATCCAGCCCGAAGGCTAAGGATATCACGGGAATAAATTCCCTACTCCTTTTTGGAGCAGATTTCACGGGACTGAAATCCCTGATTTATAGCAAACCTGAAGGTTTGCCCTAAATATTTGCATTAGCAAGCTAATGCACTCCAGATTTTATTACAATGTGCGCTGAACCTGCCCTGACGAAAATCAGGGTCGCACCACGACAATTTTTCGTCTAATTTCGTCCAGATAAATCTGGACCCTACACCTGTTGACTGCAAGGCTAAAGCCTTGCCCTACATCCAGGCCGCAGGATTGGTCGCAAGGCTAAAGCCTTGCCCTACATCCAGGCCGCAGGATT
>JBNAVN010000031.1:0-28885 GCA_049700315.1 bacterium | reverse complement strand
CGTTTGGAATTTGGGATTTGGTCCGCCAAGCATCATGGCGGATTGGGATTTGGAACTTAATGCTTACAGCATTCTTGAATGGATTTGGATAGACTTCAATCCCGGGTGTGCCCGAACTTGCAGAGTGTGCAGCGGTTTCTTCTATACCGTGAATGATCAAATTCGTCGGAAACACCCAGCAGCGCACAGGATTCTCAGTAAAAGTACCTTCGTTATCCAGTGCGTTACCGGCGTCTTTATCCTCAATATAGGTGATATAAATTGAATCATTAACCACAAATGGATTTGCGCTCATATAGTCTTCATCCAAGCACTCTCCCGCAGGCGCACCGGGGGTTCGCGTGTTAGTCAAGTTTACATAATTAGCCCAGGTTGCACCGTTGTCTGTTGAGTACGATGCATATATTTCACTATTAGGCCAACCAGCTGCGGAAGTATCATTATAATCGTCATTCCCAAGCCATAGACAATAGAGTAAGTTGTTTATTGTTTCAACAATTAATTGTGGTCGGTCAGCAATCAATCGCCAGGACCCGCATCCTAATGTTGATGAACTCTTAAGCCACCAGCCATTTGGCTCATTGTAATAGATGCTCGGTGAATTGACTTTTGTTATCGTATTTGATACCTCATCCCAGTGGAAAATCTTGGCACGATCATTGAAGTAAATCGTATCATTATGCATCCAGCCCATATGAGATGCCCAGACAATATGTAAATTATCATTGTTGTCAAAGACCGCATTCACATCAGAAAATGCCCAGGGTGTAGTATCGCCATTTACCATCTGCCCAGGTGGAGTATAATGGATGATATTTACCGGCGTGCCCCAGGTTACACCATTATCTATAGAAACCTGATAGAACACATCATTCGCCATCTGAGAAATAAGATAACCCGCATACTCTACCGCAATGGATTGGGTCCAGGCATGGACGATTTTTTGTGAACCAGGATTCCTTGAAACACGGACAAACTGTGATAAAGCAAAACAGGAGTCAAATTCAGCAAGCTGGGTCCAGGTATCACCAAGATTGGTAGTGAGATACATATGATGGAGATCATAATCATAATCTCCGGTCACCATTACAATGTTAGTATTATTGGGTGCTGCCGCAATATAAGGCCAGAGATGGAGGTTCACTCCTGGAGTTTTGGGATTATTGGGTAATATACCGTAGCCATTACCCTGATCAATATCAATCCAGGCAGAATAAACACCAGCAAGCTTATGGTGATAAGCAACTACCGAGGGTGGCTCAGGACCGTGGAGAATATCAATCTGAACAAAACCACTGATCACTGGTGAGGCGTCAACCTTACCAAAATAATTACCAGTAGCATACCGGAACTGTCATTCACAACGTCGGGTAGAGATCCCTATTGAGTCCATTTTCATCCAGTCAATGTGTGCTTGTCGTAAATTATCTACTATAATTCGCTGACCAGTTGACCCATTGGCTTGCAGGTCATACCAGGTAAAACCGATGATATCGCCCGGACCCTGCCTGCCGTCCAAATAAGGAATGGGCTGAATAGAACAGACCTCATCACCGGTCAGTTTGGGTAAGGCAGGACAATTACCTGCGATCACTGCACCATAACTCAAGAAAACCAAAATCAGAATCACCGTAATCCTTCTCATTGCTACCTCCCTGACAATTTTATTGCCTCTTTATTTATTATAATTGCAAAAATAAAAATGTCAAGTGTCTTTTCATAAATCCGCATACCAACTCTAATAATCCTGATAAACAGAAAGTAGTATATACTTATTTCACTAAAATTGCTTTTTCTACTTTTCTATAACAACCTCCTTCCTTTAAGGTAAAAAATGATCCTGGGCATTCTTGCCCCCTCGGGTTCGGTTTTTTTAGCTGCCATAAACCTGCCCTGATGAAAATCAGGGTCGCACCGCTACAATTAAGACCCTTACCCGAGGCCAAACAGGCCCGCATTTACCTCTCCAGAAGGATTAAAGAAGAATCGTGAAGTGAAGTGTTTTTCACCTATCCGATAATATTCGGTCATAAAAATTCCTTTGCTTATTTGATTCTTAATAATATTATAATCGCTATTCCCTCATCGTCAAGGGGCAAGAAGCGATTTTTAAAGATCCCTCCCTTGACACCCTTAAAAAAATAGGTATTATTTTCCCACAATCGCAAAAGAGTACTAATATATACTTTCTGTAGTCATTAGAAAAAATAAGAGTTTATCCAGAATTGAATAACCATTTCCATAATGGAAAAATTTCTATTTTCTTATTTCTATACTTTTCAATTCCTTCATAGTTCTCGGTAAGGACAATCAAGTTATCACATTTCAATTCATTGCCCGCCCTGAACAATGCCCTCATTTCTCTCTTTTTTGTATCTATATCATCAATATCATAGCAAACCTGAATTAACTCTTCAATCTTTGTATCATTTTTAACTACAAAATCAACTTCTTCATGCTGGATATTTCTCCAGTAGTATAATTCTAAGAGAGGATTTCTTGCCTGCCTTCTTAATAACTCAACAGCAACGAGATTTTCATAGAGCCGACCCATATTTTCGGAAAATTTTGTGGAGATTGAAGTGATAAAGATATTATCTATGAAATATACTTTTCGGGGATACTGCAATTGGTCTCTTATTTTGTAGGAGAAGATAGGCAAACTTATCATAAAATAAGAATTCTCAATAAATGATAGATAGCGCTGAATCGTTGCCTTACCAATTTCAAAGTTAAGGCTTTTTAATGTGTTGTGAATCTTACTTATAGAGTAACTTTTTGAATTTAATAACAACCTGAGGATTGCCTTTAGTGTTTCTTCATTTCTAATACCGTATCTTTCAATTATATCCCTTCTTATCACGGTTTGAAAATATGAGTGGGCAAGTTCAATCTTTTTATCTTCATCCGCGAGAACTATCTCGGGGAGTGCGCCATATTTCAAATATTCCTCAAGATTCTTCAATAATCTTGCCTTTTCTCCAGCAACATAGTCAATCGTCTTTAAATCAAAATTTAAATTTCTAAAATAGAGGAACTCACTGAAGGAAAGTGGGAATATTTTGACCTCTAAAAATCTGCCCCTCAATTCAGTTGGAATTTCCTGTCCTGACATCTTTGAAGATGAACCCGAGACAAAGATTCTGATATTTTCATTGTCGTAAATTCTTCGTAACCATTTAGTCCAGTGAGGAATGTTCTGTATTTCATCAAGAAATAAGAATTTGATTTCTTTTTCAAATAACTGTCTTATTCCTGGTATGAGCTTGGTTAGAAACTCGGTCTTTGCCGGGATCCTTTCATCTTCAAAATTTATGTAGATGATTTCTTCGCGTGATATCTCCTGTAGTAGATTTTTTATCAAATAAAGCACTGAGTAGGTTTTGCCAACCCTTCTAAAGCCAGTAACAACAATTATCTTGGCAGGTTTCATTCTGAGATAATGAGAAAGGTCTATCTCTCTCTTAATTATCTCGGGCAGTTTTTTCTTCTGCCATTCAAGTAAAATTGTTCTTATTGTTCTATCCATAGAACAATTTTATATATTTTTTGTTCTATGTCAAGGGTTATTTCCCAGATTCCTTGACACCCTTCAAAAAATATGTATTATTTCCACAATGGCAAAAGAATACTGGCATACATTATCAATAGATGGAGTCTTTGAATCCTTAAAAGCAGATATTAAAGGTTTGAATTCAGAAGAAGCACGTGCCAGGCTTGAAAGATTCGGTCCAAATGAGATAAAAGAGGCAAAGAAAAAATCCCCCTGGGAAATGCTCCTTGACCAGTTCAAGGATTTTATGATTCTGATTCTTATTGGTGCAGCAATAATCTCAGGTATAGTTGGTGAACCAATAGATACAATTGCAATAATTGTCATTGTCATTTTGAATGGTGTTATAGGATTTATCCAGGAGTACCGTGCTGAAAAGGCGATTGAGGCATTGAAAAAGATGGCACAGGTAAATATAAATGTGCGAAGGAATGATATTGTTTATACAATTCCGGTATCTGAGGTTGTGCCTGGTGATATAGTCTTGCTTGAGGCAGGTAATATCGTGCCTGCAGATATGAGACTTATTGAAGTTGCCCAGTTAAAGATTGATGAGGCGCCATTGACCGGTGAATCAATTGCGGTAGAAAAATTTACTAAAGAACTCCACGACCCTGAAATCCCACTTGGTGATAGAAAGAATATGGCATATAAAGGGACCATCGTTACTTATGGCAGGGGAGCAGGTGTGGTTGTGGCAACAGGGATGTATACAGAACTCGGTAAGATTGCAACCATGATACAGGAAGAAGAAGGGGTAAAGACCCCATTGCAGAGAAGGCTTATTTCATTTGGAAAATGGCTTACAATCATCTTTCTTGTCGTATGTGGCATAGTCTTTGTTTTTGGGATTATACGCGGAGAGCCGATAACCCTGATGTTTTTGACCGCGGTGAGCCTTGCAGTTGCAGCAATCCCTGAGGCATTGCCTGCGGTTGTAACAATCGCCCTTGCCTTGGGTGCAAAGAAGATGGTAAAGGAAAATGCATTGATGCGCAAATTGTCCGCTGTGGAGACACTCGGTTCAGTGACATATATCTGTTCTGATAAGACCGGAACCCTTACCCAGAATAAGATGATTGTGCGTGAGATCTTTCTTAATAACAAAATTATTAGAGAAGATGAGTTTATTGATTATGCAGAAAAAAATCCTGAATTCTTCCTGGCACTGGCTTTGAGCAATGATGCCCAGTATGATAAAGAGCGTAAAATAATCGGCGACCCAACCGAGACTGCACTCTGTGTTGTAGCAGATGAATCTGGATATGATAAACAGGAGCTGATAAAGAAAAATCCGAGGATTGCTGAGATTCCATTTGATTCAGACAGAAAATGTATGACCACAATCCATAAGATGGAAGATGGCAGGATAATCTCATTTACAAAAGGGGCGATAGATTCATTGCTTGAAAGATCAATCGGTTGCTTGATTGATGGCGAGATCAAAAATGATTTTGAATCGCTCAACAAGGCAAATATAAAAATGGCAAATGATGGATTAAGGGTTCTTGCAATTGCAATGCGTGAGTGGAAAGAATTGCCAGAGAATCTAAGTCCAGCAAATATTGAAGATAAACTCATAATCCTTGGACTTGTGGGAATGATTGACCCGCCAAGATTAGAAGTAAAAGATGCAATTCAGCAGTGTAAGACTGCGGGTATAATACCGGTGATGATCACCGGTGACCATCCAATAACTGCCCGTTCAATTGCGTATCAACTTGGAATCTTAAAAGATGATGCACAGGCAGTAATCACCGGTAAAGAACTTGATACATTATCACTTGAGGAATTTGAAAAGAAGGTTGAGCATATCAGGGTCTATGCCCGGGTTGCACCAGAACAGAAATTAAAGATTGTCCGTGCATTACAGGATAAAGGGCAGTTTGTAGCAATGACCGGTGATGGTGTGAATGATGCACCGGCATTGAAGAGGGCAGATATTGGTGTGGCGATGGGGATAATGGGGACTGAGGTTTCTAAGGAGGCATCCCATATGATTCTCTTGGATGACAATTTTGCAACGATCGTGAATGCAGTTAGAGAAGGAAGAAGGATATATGACAACATACGCAAATTTATAAAGTATTTAATGACAAGTAATTCTGGTGAAATCTATACACTCTTTTTCCCACCATTTTTAGGATTGCCATTGCCACTCTTGCCGATTCATTTATTGTGGATTAACCTTGTGACTGATGGTGCCCCAGCACTTGCTTTGAGTGTTGAGCATGAGGAATTAAATATTATGAAACGACCACCAAGGGCACCTCAAGAAAATCTGTTCGCCCATGGGCTTGGGTTTCATATAATATGGGTTGGTTTGTTAATGGCAGCAATCACTATTTTTACCCAATATTGGGCAATTCATATTGGAGATGCACACTGGCAGACAATGGTATTTACTGTTCTATGTTTTAACCAGATGGCTCATGTTCTGGCAATCCGCTCTGAGAGAGAATCTTTATTTACACTGGGAATTCTTTCCAATAAGCCGCTCATCGGTGCTGTGCTTTTGACCTTTTTTTCACAACTATGTGTTATATACATTCCATTTTTAAATCCAATATTCAAAACCCAGCCACTTTCTCTATCAGAGTTACTCATTTGTATCGCCCTATCATCCATCGTCTTTTTAGCGGTAGAGATTGAGAAATTGATTAGACGGTTGAGAACAAAATAAAAATTTAAGATATTGATTTTTTATTCAATTGACTGATTCTCTTTTTTATGTATAATCCGATGTGCGGATTTCAAAAAGAATATCGTTTATCTTTCTAATCCTGCTCTTCTGCACCCGAGTTGAAAAAGAATATTGTTATAAAAATTTTATCGTTGGTGGCCCCTGTGAGATAAAATTCTACTGTGCTGATAAAAATATTGCTCCAAAGGTTCTTGACGAGATTGACAAAGAATTAAAATACCTTGATTCTTTATTGAATTATTTTTCACCTTATAGTCTTGTGAGCAAGATAAATAAAGAACATTGTGCACAAATACCAGAAGATGTAAAGCCAATATTTCTAATGAGCGATTCAATCGCCCACCTGACAAATGGATTATTTGATATCACGATTGCTCCACTCCTTGAGATATGGGGATTTTATGGTAAGGAAAAAAAGGTCCCTGATAAAAAAGAGATTGAAAGGGCAAATAGACTGGTTGATTATAGAAAGGTTATGATAAAAGGTGATTCCATTTTTATTCCTGATGGTATGAAGATTGATTTAGGTGGTATTGCCCAGGGATTTTCTGCAGACCGCGTTGCAGATATTTTAAGAAAATACAAAATCAAATCTGCTATCATCAACATTGCGGGTGAGATTTATGCGATAGGCAATTCTCCAAAGAAAAGACCCTGGGTTGTGGGTATAAAAAATCCAAGGGGAGAAGGTGTTATTGAGAAGGTCAGGCTGAGTGATTATGCACTTTCAACCTCTGGTGATTATGAGAAATTTTTTATAGTAGATGGTATCCGTTATGCCCATATAATAGACCCGAGGACAGGTTACCCTGCCCAGGATTTTGCCTCGGTCACTATATTTGCCAAAGATGCGAGTTTTGCTGATGGTATTGCCACAGCAGTCTCAGTGATGGGTGCATTTGAAGGCAAAAAATTTCTTGACTCTTTGGTTATTAAAGGTATAATGTATTATGAAAAAAATCATAGACTTGAGAAACTTGAAAGCAAATGAAGATTGAAGCAAAATATTACGAAGTTTTTGAAGGTTATGTCCAGTGCAAACTCTGCCCCCATAAGTGCAAGATATTGCCTGGGAAAAAAGGTATCTGCAGGGCAAGGATAAATGAAGACAACAAACTCTGGGCAGTTGATTATGGAGAGACCACTTCCATTGCCTTGGACCCGATTGAAAAAAAACCTTTATACCATTTTTATCCTGGCTCCCAGATTCTTTCAATTGCCTGTAATAGTTGTAATATGAAATGCCCATTCTGTCAGAATTGGGAGATTTCCCAGATGGATGTAAATACCGAATACTTATCCCCTGATATGCTTTTGAAGATTTATAAAGAACATCCTTCCCTGGGTGTTTCATATACATACACCGAACCGTTGATGTGGTTTGAATATCTCCTTGATGCCTCAAAATTGATAAGGGAAAATGGTGGGAAAAATGTTCTGGTTACAAATGGTATGATAAATGAACAACCCTTGCGCGAACTTTTACCTTTGATCGATGGGATGAATATTGATTTAAAGACAATAAATCCTGATGTTTATAAAAAGAAACTCGGTGGGAATCTTGATGCTATAAAGAGAACAATAGAAATTTCCCACAAATCCTGTCATATAGAGATAACAAATCTCATTGTGACGGGATTGAATGACAAGCAGGAAGAGATTGACAAACTCATTGATTATGTTGCAGGTGTGGGTCCGGATATTCCCCTGCATTTTTCTCGTTATTATCCAAATTATAAATACACAAAACCTCCGACTCCAATAGATATACTATTTGATGCTTATGAAATGGCAAAGAAAAAATTAAAGTATGTATATCTGGGAAACGTTCCTGGTGAAGATGGTTCAAATACCCATTGTCCAAAATGTGGTAATCTCTTAATTGAGCGGATGTATTTCAAGGCATTGATAAAGGGATTGAAAGATTCTCACTGTGCAAGATGTGGAGAAAAGATAAACATAATTATATGAAAAAATGCAAATGCCAAATTATAAATTTGGTGCAGTCTTATTTAAAAAATTGGAGTTTAGTTTTTGATCATTGTTTGGTGTTTGGAATTTGTGATTTGGGATTTAGGTGCTAAGGGGGTGATTTATGGCGGCAAAGAGAAATTTGAAAACGATTATCCTTGGGATCTTGATTGGAGGAATAATTGGTTCTGCATTGTCTTATTTCTTGGGAAGTATATTTCCGCATGGACCGGTAAAAAGTTTTTTCTTTAATGCCCTGAAGATAGGTTTTTCCACAGTTCACATAAATCTGGGATTCATTGCGTTATCATTCGGATTATTCTTCAATATTACAGTACTTACCATAATCTTTGTATTTCTGATGATTTATCTGTTATACAAATTATGAAGAATGTAATTTACGGTAGTTATTTACAATAGGCAGAATATTGATATAATAAATTATGTTTATTAATGGAAAAAGAAAGATTAATGATAAAAGAGTAAGTGTCATCAATCCATATAACAATCAAATAATTGAGACTATTGGCTTGAGTGATGAAAATGATGTGTGTGAGGCAATTCAAATTGCCCGGGAAGGCTTTAAGATACTGAAGAATACCCCTGCTGGTGAGAGGGCAAAGATTCTTGAGCGAACCGCACAGATTATTGGTGATAGGAAAGAGGATTTTGCGAAGGTGATCTGCCTTGAAGTTGGTAAGACAATAAATGAAGCAAGGGCTGAAGTTGATCGTGCAATAAACACGATAAAACTCTCAAGTATCGCTGCAATGACGCTCAAAGGAGAAACGATCAGGTTTGATTTAGGTGGTCCGACAAAGAAAATAGGATTTTATGTCAGAGTCCCCCTGGGAATTGTTCTTGCAATATCACCGTTCAATTTTCCTTTGAGTCTTAGTTGTCACAAGATTGGTCCGGCAATTGCGGCAGGTAATTCAGTAATTCATAAACCCGCAACAAAAACTCCATTATCAGGCATAATGCTTGCTGAGGCGTTGATTGAAGCTGGTTTGCCTGCGCAGGGAATTTCTGTTCTTGTTGGTTCAGGCTCTACAATTGGTATGGCATTGGTAAAGTCACCGGAAATAAGAAAAATCAGTTTTACCGGTTCATTAGAGGTCGGTGAGACTATTATGGCGAATTGCGGCATGAAAAGGGTGACAATGGAATTGGGTTCAAATTCGGCAGTCGTTATATTTAAGGATGCACCAATCAAACTTGTAGCAAAAAAGATTCGCAAAGGCGGTTATACACTTGCAGGGCAGGTTTGTATATCAATTCAACGAATTTATGTGGAGGAAGAGATTGCGGACGAATTTCTGCGAGAATTATCGCTTGAGGTGGGACAGATTAAATACGGAGACCCACTCTTAGAAAATACTGAAATGGGTCCGATGATTGACGAATCAGCAATCAGGAAAGCTGAAGAATTTGTTGAGGATGCTAAAAAACACAAAGGAATGCTGATTCTTGGTGGCTCAAGACAGGGCACAATATTTTTGCCGACAATAATTTTTGATGTGGATGAAAGGGCGATGGTAATTCAGGAAGAGGCATTTGCCCCGATTGTTGCAGTCAACAAATTCAAAATCCTGCAAGAGGCAATTGATAAAGTCAATAATACAAAATATGGGTTGCAGACTGGTATCTTTACAAAAGATATTAACCTTGCTTTAAAATGTGCTGAGGAGATAGCATCCGGTGGAGTGCTCATCAATGAGATACCGACTTTCAGGGTAGATAATATGCCCTACGGCGGAATAAAAGGTAGCGGAATTGGCAGAGAAGGTCCAGATTTCGCTATAAAAGAGATGAGCGAGGAAAAGTTGATAATTTTTGACCAGATTGAATAGATTTTTTGTGATCGTGGAGATAGATGGAGAACTACTAATATGTCATAAGGGGTGGATTGTATGCTGTTTGAATATTTGAGAAACTGGCTGGCAAGGATTCAAAGTGATTATGGAGTTAATCCGATTATTTTTGCAATTATCTATTTTGGTTGTGCTCCATTCTTCTGGTTTGCAATATACAAAATCATCGTTGGACTGAGAAATAAAAATATTGGTCAAGTAAGAATTTTCGGAATTATTCTTGGTGTCACAATAATTGCACCATTTGTATATGTGGCAATTTTTGGTCACAATCTGCCTTACTGGTTCTGGATATTTGCCATAATCATTATTACCTATGCAGTTTATAATGTGCTTCGCAAAATAAGACACAGATAGATAAAATAAGTGTAGTCATTAGTTTTAGATTTGTTTCAAAATGAATCTATCAGATTAAGAGGAATATCGGAGTCTTCTTACAAACTCAAGATTAAGGTAGTGTGAGGTATTGCGGGCGGTAATCTTGCCAACTATCTTTTTTTGGAGTATATACATATCACCAAGCAAGTCAAGTATTTTGTGCCGTACTGGTTCATCAGGAAATCTCAAAGGCTGGGCACAATATATTGTATTCGGAGTTATACCAATACCATAGGGTGGTAGATTTATTAAACGCGGATCAGACTCATCAGTAAAAACAAAGGTACGGGCTGGTGCAATTTCCCTGATATAGTTTTCAGGAGTTATCTTCAGGGCAGCACGCTGACAACCTATATACGGGTGAATGAGTTCCATATCAATAAATAATTCGTGATCAGAAAATGGTTCATAAGTGATAAATGAATCACCATTCTGAATTGAAATATTTTTTTCAATATTGAACAACTCACAATCATTCTTGTCGGTAAAGTCTGATAAGGATCTCACAAAATCATAACTTGAACCATCAAAAAATGGCAGTTCATCTCCATAGAGGTTGATTTCTACATTGAAAATGTTTAAGCCATAAAGTGAAGAAAATAAATGTTCTACTACTTTTATCTTCTGTTCTTTACCAATCATAATGGTATGATTTTCAACGGAAGAATTATCAATATCTAAAGGTATTGGCAATTGCAATCCATTTTTTTGAAATCTAAAAATGAACCTCCGGCCAGGCATAATTTCAAGTTGACTGAATCCACCGCTCAGACAAATTCCCTCAAAGAAGACCTTTTTAGGCATGTCACAAACCTTTATACAAACGCGAAAGTGCTCTTAGCACCTTATAATGTTCTCGCGCTGGAATGCCTGAGTACTTTTTGTTGGATTCAAGATTTGAGAAGACCGCGCTTTTTGCAAAAACGATGATATTCTTTCCAATCTTTAAGTGGTCGCTGACACCGCTCTGTCCGCACAATATCACATTATCACCGATTTTGGTTGAACCGGCAATGCCGGACTGCCCCATTATCAGACAATTTCTCCCAATGTGAACATTATGTGCAATGTGGACAAGGTTATCAATCTTTGTTCCTTCTCCAATGATTGTATTACCAATAGTCGCCCGGTCAATTGTAACATTACTACCAATATCAACATAGTCCTTTATCAATACAGTTCCAATGTGTGGTAATCTTTTAAATCGCTTGAATCTAACATAACCAAAACCTGGTTTACCAATTACTGAATTGGCACCAATCTGAACATAGTTGCCGATTACCGTGTTTTTATATATCACAACGTTATGCTCAATTGTGCAGTAATTACCAATGAAGACATTTTCATCAACAAAAACGCCTGCGCCAATATAACATCCTTTACCAACCTTTGCTCCTTTTTTTATAACCGTATGCGATTCAATGATACAATCAGGAGAAATCTGAGCAGATTTTTCAATGACCGCAGTTTCAGCAATCATCGGATGTTTTTTCTTTGTGGTAATTCTATCCAATAGATAAAACATTGCCTTCTTGCAGTCAGAAACAACGATTCCGTTTTTGCCTGGAATTCTAAGTTCTGCAATTATATTACGGGCACGGGTTTTTACTTTTGTGTCAAAGAGAAAGGTCAAGCAATCTACATCTGCTTCATCTGGTGGCAGGATATTTTTGATCTCCATATTTTTGCCATAAAAATTACCCTTGACGATCTTTGCGATTTCTCTTAATTTCATATCCTATGCTAATCAATACAGTCCCTGATGTCAAGAGATTCAAATCTTGACTTTTTGATGTTTTCTTTTATAATCAAATTGTATGCGACTGGATGTTTTTCTAAAAAAAACGTTGATTATCAAACAAAGAAATGCAGCAAAAGATCTATGTGACAAAGAATTAGTTAAGGTTAATGGTGCTGTTGCCAAACCGGCGCGAGAGATCAAAATTGGTGACCTTATTGAGATAGAGACAATAAAAGGTGTGGCAAGGTATAGAATACGGGAAATTCCCGACGGAAATGTCAGAAAGAATGAGGTGGATGAATATTATGAAGATTGCAGTGACAATCGGTGATCCTGCTGGCATTGGTACAGAACTGATTTTGAAAGCTCTACCCAAATTTGTGAGATACCAGCCGATTGTCTATGGCAATGATACTATCATTGAAGGAACTGCCAGAAAATTAGGTCTGATAGAAAACTATAAGATTATAAGAGAATGCTTAAAAAATTCAGTCCCGGCAATCAAATTTCAATTTGGTAAGCCAGACGAGAAAACAGGGAAAATCGCTCTGGATTCTATAGAATCAGCACTTTGTGACAATCCTGATATTATTATTACTTCGCCGATAGTCAAAAACGTCATAAAAAAATTTTCAAAAAATTTCGTTGGTCAGACAGAATTCCTTGCTGGTTATTTCAAAACCAAAAATTTTGCGATGGTTGGGATCTTGAATGAAAAAAGGATAATGTTTTTGACTACACATTTACCGGTTGCAGATATCCCGAAAAGCATTAATAAGGAAGAAATCTGTAATAAGCTGTTGCTTTTTGACTATGGTTTGAAGAAGTTTTTTGGTGTAGAAAGCCCCAGGTTAGGAGTCAGTGCATTAAATCCGCATGGTGCTGAGTTTGGTTATGGTGAGGAAAAAATCATTGAGAAAGGGATCAAAACAGCGAGAAAAAAAGGGATATATGTATCAGGTCCGTTTCCTGCTGATTCCATCTTCAGCAGGAATTTAGATGGCTTTCTTGTGATGTATCATGATCAGGGATTTACATATTTAAAGGCAAAAAAAGGTGGACTGAACTGGACTCTCGGTCTACCAATTATCAGACTATCACCATTGTATGGTGCAGCACTTGATATTGCGGGAAAAGGCCGTGCTGATGCTACAGGTATGATAAATGCCCTGAGAATGGGTATTAAAATGTACAATCAGAAAAAGGAGATTATATGAAAACAAGGGTTTTTGCTTTGGGAATCCTGGTAATAGCACTGTTCTTTAATACCTGTGGTCGCAAAGGTGATGTAAAGGGTGCGACCGAAGCAATAAAAAAAGGAAAATACAGTGAAGCGATTAAATCATTGAAATATGCCCTGGCAAACGATTCTCTTAATCCTGAAATCCATTTCAATCTCTGCCTTGCCTATTGTTACTTAGATTCAGCAGAAAAGGCATATTCACATTTTTTGAAGATTGTTGAATTGAATTCGCCATTAAAGGATAGCGTGGAATTAAGGTTGCTACTTACAAAGTTTTTGAAGATAGATCCATATCCTTCAAGTCCTATTCCAATGGGCAAGATGAACCAGTTTAAAGGTTGTTTTGCGCCTGATAATGAAATGCTTGCAGTTGCTGCGGCGAAAAGAGATGTTGCTGATATTTATTTGTTAAAAATAGATGGGACGATTGTGAAGAAGATAACTAATAGAGGAATGAACACTGATCCCGCATTTTCTCCAAAAGGTGATAAGATTGCCTTCGTTTCCAGCAGGGATGGAGATGAAGAAATTTATCTGTATGATATTAAGACTGATTCTACAATAAAACTAACAAACAATGATTACACTGATTTTGCGCCGGCGTTCTCACCTGATGGCAAAGAGATTGTGTATGTAACAAACCGGGACGGAGGCTGGGAAATATATAAAGTAAATCTTATGCGGAAACAGGCATTTAGATTGACCAGAAACAAATTCTGGGATGGCTTTCCTTCTTATACACCAGATGGTAAATTTATTGTTTTTTCATCAAAGAGAGATGGCAGCGAGGATATCTATATAATGAAACCAGATGGTGGTGATGAGCGGTTATTGTATTATACAAAATATGATGAAACTGATCCACATCTTGCTGGTAATAGCCTTTTTTTTCGTTCCAATATTGACGGCGAGTTTGAAATATACAAATTTGACATAAAGGAAAAAGTTTTGACGCGACTTACCTATGATGATGTGCCTGACTGGAATCCGCGTGTGAGCAATGATGCACAAAGGATTGTGATAGCAAAAAAGACAAAAAAATTGTGGCAACTTTGCTTTATAAATTTATCAAATCCAGTATCTGCGGAAGTTATTGCCCAGAAAATAAAAGAGGTTTTGGCAATACCTGACTAAATTCTCTTTGCTCTGATAAGAAAAAATATGCCACCAAGAACAATGATCAGAGATATGATTTGATTGATTAAAAAATTACCAGAGTTTTCATAATACCTGATAAGATCAATTCCAAATCTGAAACCACCATAGAAAATTAGAAAATAGGCAAAAATTTCTCCCTGGACGTGTTTGCGATGTAACATTCTCTGAAGAAAGAAAAAGAGTAGCAAGCCAAATAGCGAAGAATATAGCTGAGTTGGATGAATTGGACAATCAAGTCCTGCAGCATCAGCAAATGATCCATCTGGAAAATGTACTGCCCAGGGTAGTTTTGTAGGTGTGCCAAAGCAACAACCATTCAAAAAACAACCAATTCTTGTGAAGAACTCACCCAGGGCAATGGAGGGACTGATAATATCGCTGAGCAGGGTGAGAGAAAGTTTCTGTTTTTTTACATAAATGACTCCGGCGGCAAATGCGCCAATAAAGCCACCAAAAAACATCATTCCACCATTCCAGATTTCAAAGATGCTTATTATGTCTTTGAATTCCTGGGGATGAAAAATAACATAAAGAATCCTGCCACCAATGATAACACCGACCATCAACCAGAATGCAAGATTTTCAATTATTGTTGGTGAGATATTGTGTTTTTTTGCCTCTCTTTTTACAAGGAATAATGCGACAATGAATGAGATGACCAGCATTGTGCCATAACTGGGGATTCCAAATCCATCAAACTTGATGAGAAGAGGTCTCATTTAGATTCTTTTTTAGATTCTTCAATTATCTTTTGAGTTATTTCTTTTGGCACTTCTTCATAATGGTGAAACTTCATTGTGAAATACCCTCTACCCTGGGTCATTGAACGGAGACTTGTGGAATATTTATACATTTCTGCCTCCGGAACCATTGCTTTGACCACCTGGATCTTGCCCATTGCCTCCATTCCCATAATCTTGCCCCGACGACTGTTTAAGTCACCGATTACATCACCCATATATTCTTCAGGCACGTAAACTTCAACCTCATTTATCGGTTCTAACAGGATGACGCCGCCTTTCTCTGCATTGGTTTTTATCGCCATTGAGGCAGCTATCTGGAATGCAATGTCTGATGAATCAACTGGATGATATGAACCATCATACACGGTGACTTTGACATCGGTCAAGGGATAACCTGCAAGGAATCCTTTTTCAAGTGCTTCATATACTCCTTTTTCAACTGAAGGAATGTATCTTGAAGGGATTGCCCCACCAAATATTTCATCAACAAATTCAACACCCTGACCTCTGGATAATGGTTCAACCCTCAGGTAACAGTCTCCATACTGGCCATGACCACCTGTTTGTTTTTTGTATTTACCCTGGGCTTCTGTTTTTTTCGTAAAGGTCTCGCGATACTTTATTTTTGTCTTGGTTAAATCTACATTCACACCATATTTTCTCTGGAGTCGGGAAAGTATGATATCAAGATGTAATTCACCAATTCCTGAGATAATGAGTTGCTTTATTTCAGGGTCATAGGCAAAACTGAAAGTTGGGTCTTCAGCCCTCAGTTTGCTCAACCCGTTGGAAATTTTCTCCTCATCACCTTTGGCTTTGGGGACAATTGCCATTGATATTGACGGTGCCGGGAATTCAATTGCCGGGAGTTTGACATTTGACTTTGCAAGCGTATCACCTGTATGAGTATTCTTCAATTTAACAAGACCTGCAATCATTCCTGCCATCAATACATTGTTTTCTTTCTTTTCTTTGCCCTTTAATAAATATATCTGGTTTATTTTTTCTTCAATATTCTGTGTAGTGTTGGTTACGGTTTCACCAACACCAATCTTACCACTCAGCACTTTGATATAGCAGAGTTCACCAAGGTGCGGTTCAACTGCAGTCTTAAAAACATAACCAAGAAAAGGCTCTGTCTGTTTTCGTTTTATATTGGTATCGCCAACTGTGATACCAGGTAATTCTTCATAGGTTGGAAGGAATTGAATTACAGTGTTTACTAATTCATGGACTCCAATCAGCTCAAGTGCTTCACCGCACAAACAGGGAGCAATCTTATTATCTAAAATTGCCTTCTTTACTGCGGGAATACATTCTTCAATTTTAAGAGAACCGGTCTCAAGATATTTGTTCATAAGATTGTCATCATTGTCTGCCGCACTTTCAATAAATAAATCCTGATACTTTGCAATTCTTTCTCTTAAGTCAGCAGGAATAGGACCTTCGGTCGTCTTGCCATCTTTTGTAATAAATACCTTTTCTTTGACAATATTGGCAACACCTTCAATCTTCTCGGCTGTGCCTACTGGCAAATTAAATGGCACCACTTTTCTTTTTGAAATTTCATTCAAACTCTTTAATACCTCATAAAAATCTGTATTTTCTTTTTTGAGTTTATTTACAAAAAATAAAACTGGCAGGTTTCTTTTCAGTGCTTCATTTAAAATTCTTTCTGTGCCTACTGCAACACCTGTGCTCGCATCAACCATAATTACACAAATATCAACTGCATAGATACCACTTAACATCTCACCGACAAAATCGGCATAACCCGGGGTATCTAAGATATTGAATGTTGTACCTTCATATTCAAATGTTGCAACACCTAAATTTAAACTACAGCCCCTTTTTTGCTCATCAGGGTCAGTATCAAACATACTTGTACCATCACTCACCTTGCCAAATCTTGTATTGGCACCACATACAAATAGAATAGCATCAGCAATTGTGGTCTTGCCAGAACCTGCATGACCGAAAAAGCCGATATTTCTAAACCCGCTGTATCCCATAAAAATACCTCCTTAATAAAGTCTTTAGATTCTGATTACAAAATAATTTGATCTTTAAAATCCGCTTGATCCATTTTATATCAGCAAGTTCATTATATTCCATTTCTAACCAAAGTCAAGAACAGCATTTTTCAGTCTATTGGGATTCTATCTCTTGCAATGCTCCAATAGTTCCAAGTGACAATTAATCTCTGGTCACATTCCGATGCTTCATATGTAACACTTGCACTTGCCTATTGACATCTTTCTTTTTTTGAATAAAATTATAGATCTTTATGAATATTGAGACGATAACCATACTTACGGTTTTTGTCCCGATAATCGGTTCACTGACCATTCCAGTGGCTGGTCTCATCTCAAAGAGTTTCAGGTCTATCTGGTCAGTGCTCATTGCATTAGCAACTGCAATCCTTCCTTTATTATTATTAGCATTTGCATTTAATGGGGGACAGCACATATTTGGTAGACCCCTTGTAATGGGGCTTGACTTTTATCTCGTTGTTGATGGGCTGTCTGTATTTATGTCCATTGTCTCCTCTTTTATTGGAATGTTGATTGTTATATATTCAATTGGCTATGTGAGTCATGATGAGAATCAGAGTGAATATTATTTGATGGTTTTATTATTTATCGGCTCAATGATGGGCCTGGTCTATTCAGCAAATCTTATCTTTATGTATCTTTTCTGGGAAATAACTGCGATATGTTCCTGGCGTCTTGTTGGATTTTATCGGGATAAGATTCACATATTAAGGGCAGACAAGACATTTTTGGTAACATTTGGTGGTGCGGTTATCATGCTCTTTGGATTTATTCAAATTTTTAATCAGACCCAGAGTTTTAATATTATGGACATCCGGGGAACACTCATTCCTGGTTCTGCAGTATTGTTGATTTTGATTGGTATGTTTGCAAAATCAGCAACGGTGCCGATTCAAACCTGGTTGCCTGATGCGGGTGTTGCACCTTCAACTGTTACTGCATTATTACACGCTGCGGTCTTAGTAAAGATTGGTGTCTATGCCTATGCAAGAATCTTTGGCTGGACATTCCAGATTCCCGAGGGATGGCAGACTGCAATTCCAATCCTTGCGGTTATTTCCAGCCTTGTTGCCGCAGGTGCAGCAACGGTTGAGAATGATTTAAAAAGGATTCTTGCCTATTCCACAGTGAGTCAGATCGGTTATATATTTTTGGGTTTGAGTGTGATGGAACCGACGGCAATGACCGGTGCGATATTATATCTTTTGATGCATGGACTTGCCAAGGCAGGATTGTTTTTGTGTGCAGGTATTATTGAACATAATACCCATACAAAGGATATCAGACAGCTTGGTGGTCTTATAAAGACGATGCCCATTACCGGGATTGTATTTTTAATCTCTGCATTTTCAGTGATTGGTATTCCACCACTCGGTGGATTTTTCTCAAAATTCTTGGTGATATTGGGCACGGTAAAATCAGGGAATCTCTGGCTTGCCGCGCTTGCTTTATTCACTGCAGTGATGACCGCATTCTATCTGTTCAGGGTCTTCAATGCGGTATTCCTTGGTGAGACAAAGATTCCAGCAAAAGAAGGGACAAACTCTATGCTCTTTGCTGTGATTGTCCTTGCGATTCTTTCTATACTTGCCGGTATATTTATCTCTTATCCAATGAAACTTGCTGATATTGCCACAATCCAGATTCTGAGGTCAGGATTATGAGAAATAAAAATTCTAAATCCGAAATCCTAAATCCGAAACAATTAGGAAAAAATTATTCAAAGATTGGAATGCTGGTAAAATTTAACCATTTAACCAATTACCATTTAACCAAACAAAGTCCAGCTTCTCAACCCCAACCCAATAACCATATCTTGGGATTTGGTGCTTGGGATTTGGGATTTACTTGTATGGGGTGATTCTATGCTAAATCCTCAGGTTCTTATATACACTATTATTTTGCCTGTGGCAGTAGCAGTCATCGCCCTTTTGATTCCGAAGACAATAAAAGGTTTGCGTGAATTTATTGCGATAATTGCCGGCGTAGCGCTGATCTATATTTCTTGGCTCTTATTTGACTACAAAAACCTGACCTTGAATATCAAATGGATTGATTGGCTTGGTTTTGATTTAAGAGTTTATCATTTTAATGCATTCACCCTTTTGTGGATAAATATCTTTGGATTTTTGGTCAGCCTTTATTCATATATAAAATTAAAGGAACATCCGCGGGTCAATGAGTATTATTTCTATCTCTATCTTACGATTGCATTTGCCAATGGCGCAATCCTTGCGGATAACTTTTTGGTTCTCTTATTCTTCTGGGAAGGATTGCTTTTGACACTGTATGGATTTATCACCCTTGGCAATACTGAAAATACCCAGCGCACTGCAACAAAGGCATTTATTATCAATGGTCTCTGTGATTTCTGTATGATATTTGGCATTGCACTATTGTGGTATCTGACTGGAAAGGCAAATCTGTCAGAAATTGCCCATGAGCCAGTTAAGGCAACAGGGATTTATCTATTGAGTTTTATAATGATGATGATTGGTGCACTTGGTAAGGGTGGTTCAATGCCGTTCCATACCTGGATTCCAGATGCAGCAATAGATGCACCAGTCACATTTATGGCATTTTTGCCTGGTGCCCTGGAAAAACTCCTTGGAATATTTTTGCTCACCAGAATCTCTGTTGAGTTATTTGTGATAAAAGATACACCTGCTTCTATTATTCTGATGATAATCGGTTCATTCACAATCGTCTTTGCAGTATTGATGGCGCTCGTGCAAAAAGATTATAAGAAATTGCTCTCTTTCCATGCCATAAGCCAGTATGGATATATGGTCCTGGGTATTGGCACTGCCCTGCCCATTGGCATCATCGGTGGCATATTCCATATGTTGAATAATGCAATATATAAATCCGGTTTATTTATGGTTGCCGGTGCAGTTGAACATCGGACCGGAACCACAGAGATGAAAAAACTCGGTGGATTAAAGAATGAAATGCCCATCACCGCAATCTGCTATTTGGTCCTTGCTGCCTCAATCTCCGGAATCTGGCCATTGAATGGTTTTGTATCAAAGGAACTTGTAATACATGGGGCTTATGAAACAGGATTTCTTATCTTTGCAATTGCTGGATGGGTTGGTGCAATATTTACATTTGTCTCGTTTCTAAAGGCAGGGCATTCAATCTTTTTAGGACCACGCAATAAAGAATTGCCAAAGATAAAAGAGGCAGAATCACCATTTTTGATTCCGATGATCGTTCTTTCTATTATTTGTATTGTCTTTGGAATTTATAATTATCTGCCATTCAAATATTTCTTTGAACCGCTCCTTGAGATGCATCCTGAGGCAATAGGGCATCATTATGACTTTACTGCCCATGCACTTGACCTAATAAATCCAGTTGCTGCAGTATCAATATTTATGCTTCTCATCGGTCTTGTGATACATCTTTATGGCTGGAACAAGGCTGATAAAAAGGCATATATGGCATCTGAGGTGATTCATAAACTTCCGCTTGCCCGTACCTTATATGACTGGTCTGAGGCAAGGGTATTTGATATGTATGAGCAGGGAATAAAATTCTTAAAAGGACTTGCCCATATTTTGTATGTAGCAATTGATAGACCGATTGATTATTTCTATGAAAAGACGGTGACGATAACTGGAAATGCATTCACAAAATTATTACAGTATGCGCACAATGGACATTATGCAAACTATCTTGCCTGGTGTATTGCCGGGCTTGTTATTATTGTTTATGTTTTGTTATCTTTGATAAGATGAGGTGGTAAAATGGTTTCTCTTTTTATAATAATCCCATTTGTCCTTGCTGCGTTTCTACCATTGATTGGAAAGATCTCAAAGAGATTTCTACCTGACTTGTTGACCAATCTCGGGATTCTATTCCTTTTGATATATACTATGACTGTTGGTTATCAGATTGTAGCACACCATACCGGAATCAGGCAAATGCAGTGGTTTAATGAGCAATTGAATGTTGTATTTGCCCTTGATGGTTTCAGCCTATTTATGCTATTTGCAATATATCTTTTAAGTTTTGGTGTTACGCTCTTTTCAATTGATTATATGGAACATTATGGTTCAAAGGGAATTTTCTATGCATTATTTATGATAATGGTTGGCGGGATGTCAGGGCTTGTCCTTGCTACAGATTTATTCACAATCTATGTATTCCTTGAAGTTGCCGCGATCTCTTCTTATGGGCTTGTTGCCTATGGTTTGAAACACGATGAACTTGAGGCATCATTCAAGTACCTTATGCTTTCTGCAGTTGCAACTGCATTTTTGGTATTGGGTATTGGTTTGATATTTGGATTTACCGGAAGTTTGAAATTGGGTGATATAGCAGATAAATTTCGTTCAGATGAGTATAAATTTATTCTCGGTATCTGTTCTGGATTTTTCATCTTCGGGTTTGGGTTAAAGGCAGCACTCGTTCCATTCCATTCCTGGTTACCTGATGCCCATCCAAGTGCACCTGCACCTATATCAGCAATGCTTTCTGGATTATTGATAAAGGTCTCAGGTGTATATACATTGACAAGAATTTTCCTGAATGTCTTTGGACTAACACCAGCATTATCAACCATCCTGATGTATTTGGGGATAATATCAATCCTGGTTGGTGCAATACTTGCCCTGGGACAGAATGATATTAAAAGAATGCTTGCATATTCATCAATCAGTCAGGTTGGTTATATCATATTGGGTTTTGGTGCGGGTACAGGTTTTGCGATAATGGGTGCATTGTTCCATATCTTAAATCATGCCCTGGCAAAGGGATTGTTGTTTTTGAATTCCGGCTCGGTTGAACATTCTACTGGAACAAGGGATTTGGATAAGATGGGTGGACTTGGTAAGAAGATGCCCATCACCGCGGCAACAACTGTGGTTGGTTCTCTATCTGTTGCCGGTGTTCCACCACTAAATGGTTTCTGGAGCAAGTTGTTTATTATAATTGGTCTATTGCAGGCAGGGGCTTATGGATTTGCCTTTGTTGCGGCCCTGGCAAGCATTATGACTCTGTGGTATTATATCATTATCCAGCGCCGTGCATTCTTTGGTAAATTGAAAGAAACATTGAAAGAGGTAAAAGAGGTGCCATTCTGGATGGCGTTTTCTACAGTATTGATTGCGCTTGTTTGTATAATAATCGGAATTGGATTCCCTGTGATCATCTCTAACTGGATTAAACCTGCAGTCAGTATCTTAGAATCAGGTGTCAGATATGCAATGCAATATTTGAGGCTATAGGAGTAAAGATGGCAGATATTTTACAGAAACGGTTCTCTTTTAACATAGATAAGGAAAAGGAGTTCAAGTGTAGCGTCCAACTTCAGTTGGACGATATATCTTTCAGAAATTTTTGTTCTTTAATAGGGGTACTATGAACTTATTATATTTAATTTCTCTCTGTGGTCTTGTGTTATTCTCAATCCTTGCAGTCTTATTAAGGGACCTGCTCAAGGCCGCATTGAGTCTTATGGTTGCAAGTGTATTCCTGGCGATTATATTCTTCTTTATGAAGGCTTATTATGCCGGTGTATTTGAAATATCAGTCGTTGCGGGTTTGATCACAGTTTTGTTTGTGTCAACGATTGGTCTGACCCGTAGCGATGATTTCAAAGAGAGTAAGATACCGGTTTATATCTTTCCTTTATTCTTTATCTGGTTTATTATCATTGACCTCTTGATTATGTGTGCATTATTGGGTAAGATGCCGCCATTGACAAAGTGGTTTTTTGAACCCGATAAATTTAAATTCGGTGAAGTATTATGGCAGAAAAGGACATTTGACTTGATTGGACAGATCGGTATAATCTTTGCCGGTGTATTTTCAGTATTGGCATTATTTAGAAAGAGGAATAAAAATGATTAATCTTTTTAATGATTTATACTTCAATCTTGCATTTTCTGTTATTCTCTTTGCTCTTGGTCTATATTGTCTTCTTTCAATGAGAAACTTGATAAAACTCTTAATTGGTATTGAGATAATTGCTAAAGGCGTTACCCTTGCCTTGATCTCAACCAGTACAGCAAAAGGATTTATCTTTACCGGCCAGAGTCTGGTTATAACATTTATTGTGGTTGAAGTGAGTGTGATTGCAGTTGCATTGGCACTGGTGATAAATCTCTACAAGCACACAGGTAGTCTTGATGTCAAGAAATTGACGAAGTTGAAAGGATAGATATGAAAGAATGCAGGAAACGCAGTATCGTCCTTACGGACTTGCAGTATCGTTCCGACAAAGTTTGTCGGAACTTGCAGGAAACGTCTTTTGCAAACGGAGTGATACTGCAAATCCCGATATTTCGTATCGGGATGATCCTGCGAGCGAAGCGATACTGCAAAAAGGCGGTTTTAATATGATTGATATTTTACTTTCTCCTCCGATTGCCTTTATAATTTTCTTGGGGATTTTCTATTTGATTTATTGGCTTGGTAGTTTAATGGCACCAAGGTTGAAAAAGACACCGGGTAAGACATCAACCTATGCCTGTGGTGAAGATATCCCGGGGACAAAGATTCAGTTTGGTTATCGTTTATTCTTCTATGTTGCATTATTCTTCACTATGATGCATGTAGCAACCCTTGTTGTGGCAACTGTCCCGGGTGGAAAATTCGCATTACTGAGCATATTCTATCTGGCAATGATATTTTTGTCAGTCCTGGCATTGATTACGAGGAGTTAAGTTGAATAACCGTAATAAGAGAATAAGTGGGAAGTGGGAAGTGAATATTGATTGGAGTAGGGGCTTTAGTCCCGTAAGAGAAAATCCTTTTCTTTCCCCCTTTGGTAAAAGCAGAACAAGGGTGATTTGCAAGGATTGTAGTTACCTGACTTATCAGGCTAATACAAAGCGGGGTGATTAAATGTTAAGCTGGCTTGTGCGCTGGTCAAGGATAAAATCTCCCTGGGTATTGCACCTCAATACCGGGGCATGCAATGCCTGTGATATTGAAATCCTTGCTGCACTTATGCCGAGGTTTGACCTTGAAAGATTTGGTGTTTTATTAAAGGCAACACCGAGGCATGCCGATGTTATAGTCTGTACCGGTCCTATGACAAGGCAGAGCAAGGATAGAATGGTGAGAATCTATGAGCAGGTTCCTGAACCAAAGTTTGTCGTCGCAGTTGGCGCCTGTGCGATGAGTGGTTGTGTATATCGTGGATGTTATAATATAATTGGTGGTGTCGATCAGGTCCTTCCGGTCCATGCCTATATCCCTGGTTGTCCGGTCCGACCTGATGCAGTGATTGATGGGGTTGTTAAGTTATTGGGGACATTGTGATGGGAAATTGTCTGAGGTTTTTGGGCGTGGCTGCCGGTATGGTCTGTGGTTATATGTTAAAGGATACAATTGATTTAAGACCAATTACCAAACCGGTTGCTATGCCATATAACCATAAACTAATATGTAGCGGTGCGATTCATCGCACAATTTCAATGATTTGTAGGAGCGGTTTCCAACCGCGACAAAAAGAAAATGTAGGGCAAGGCTTTAGCCTTGAAACCACTGTAGCGTTCATCTTCAGATGGACGAAGCCTTGCATATATAAAGAGGTATTATGGGCGAAATAGAAATAGTAGAGAAAATCAAACAGGGTTTAGAAGAGAAGGTTATAGAAATAACAAATCCTGGTTCAAGGAGAATCTTTTTAAAGGTTGATAAAAAAGACCTTGTTGAGGCCGTGAAATTTTTAAAAGAAAAATTTAATTTCTATCATATTTCAACAATCTCTGGTGTTGATTTGGGTGAGAATTTTGAGATATTATATCATCTTGCCAATGAGAATTGTGTTTTGACTGTGCGCACTTTAACCCCGAGGAATGACCCTAAGGTGCCGACGATTACCAGTGTCATCCCTGGTGCTACGCTTTATGAAAGGGAGATTCAGGATATGTTTGGAATAGTTGTTGAAGGGCATCCTAATCCGGTTCGTCTTGTTCTTCCTGATGACTGGCCTGAAGGTGAATATCCATTGCGTAAAGACTGGAAATTTGAACGACCCGAAGAAAAAATCCCTGGAGGTAAATAATGGAGGCACAGGAATTTAAGGTTCCGATTGGTCCACAACACCCTGCATTAAAAGAGCCGATAAGTCTGCGTATGACCCTTGAGGGTGAGATAATAAAAGATGCAGACATAAGGCTCGGATATAATCACAGGGGTATTGAAAAACTCGCTGAATCAAGAACCTATATTCAGAATATCTATTTAACTGAACGTATCTGTGGAATCTGTTCTCATTCCCATACGACCTGTTTTGTCCAGGGTGTGGAAAGATTGATGGAGATAGAGCCTGCAAAGCGCGGAATATATATAAGAACACTTGTCTGTGAGCTTGAGCGTATCCATAGTCATCTCTTATGGCTTGGTGTTGCGGGTCATGAGGCGGGTTTTGATACATTCTTTATGTATACCTGGCGTGACCGTGAGCTGGTGATGGATATCTTAGAAATCATCTCTGGTAATCGTGTTCATTATGCGATAAACACCTTTGGTGGTGTGCGGCGTGATTTAGATGAGTTGCAGATAAAGAAGTGTCTTGATTATCTTGAGGTATTGAAAAAGCGGACCGAGTATTATGCAAATATTGGCACGAATGAGCCGACATTTGTAGCAAGGCTTGCAGGTGTTGGTAAGTTGCCGAAAGAGAAGGCGATGGAACTCTGTGCAGTTGGACCGACACTTCGGGCATCAGATATACCAAGGGATGTGCGTAAGGATGACCCGCATGCCGCGTATGGAGAGATTCCGTTTGATGTTTGCACTGCTGATACCTGTGATGTGCTTGGTCGGGTGATTGTGCGTGTTAAAGAGTTATTTGAATCGTATAAGATGTGTGAGTATATTTTAAAGAATTTACCTTCTGGACCTATAACTGTTAAGGTACCGAGGAAGGTGAAGCCTGGTGAGGTGGTAAGCAAATATGAAGCACCGCGTGGCGAAAATATTCATTACATAAAGTCCAATGGGACAGATAAGCCAGAGCGGTTAAAGGTGCGTGCGCCGACCCTAGGCAATTATCCAGCAACGATATATATGTTAAAGAATGGATTTATTGCAGATATACCATTAATATTTGCGGCGATTGACCCCTGTATCTGTTGTGCTGAGCGGGTGATTCAAATTGATGATGTGAAGACAAAGAAGACAAGGATAATGACGATGGCAGAATTGCGCAAATGGTCAATAGAATTCTACAAAAAGAGTCCAAGGAAAAAGGAAGTGGTATGGATACTCTAATAAAGGATATCAGGATATCAAGGTATCAGGTTATCAGGGGGAATAAGTATCCTGATTTTCTGATTACCTGTTATTCTGATAACCTTGGCTATAAGAATGGAGCTTGGAAATGGATATATTAAAAACAATATTATACTTATTCATCTATCCAGGGTTTTTGTTTTTATTCTTATATTCCACTTTTGCTGAGTGGGTTGATAGAAAGTTTTATGCCCGTTTGCAGAATCGTATCGGTCCATTATATACCGGTCACCGTGGTGTATTACAGCCGATTGCGGATTTTATAAAACTTATGGCAAAAGAGGATATTATTCCGGAAAAGGCGGATAAGGGAATGTTTTCAGCACTACCGGTATTTTCTCTGGCAGTCCTTGCCACTGCTGCAATGTATCTTCCGGTCTGGCATTATGAGAGATGGTCAACATTCAATTCGTTTGAAGGTGATTTGATTGTGGTATTGTTTTTATTGAGTCTACCAACCCTTGCCTTCTTCCTTGCGGGCTGGCATTCAACGAATCTATTCTCTATCGTTGGTGGTGTGCGTGTTCTGACGATGTTATTTGGTTATGAGGTTCCGTTATTTTTAGCGGTATTGGGTCCGGCAATACTTGCTGGTTCCTGGAGGATTCTTGAGATAACCTGGTTTTATCAGGAAAATCTGTGGTTGCTCCCTGTAAATATCATCGGTTTCTTTGTTGCCTTAATTGCCTTGCAGGCAAAGCTTGAGCGTGTGCCATTTGATGTGCCTCATGCTGAGACCGAGATTGTGGGTGGGACATTTACAGAATATTCGGGCAAGAAGTTGGCATTCTTCAGATTATTATCTGATATTGAGATGGTCGTTGGTGCAGGTCTGATTTCTGCAGTATTTTTAGGTGGATTTCCCGGGGGATTGATTCCCGGATTTATTCTATTTATCATCAAGACATTGATTGTGATTCTATTGCTTTCCGCGATTCGTGCGGTCTGTGCCCGTATTCGTATTGACCAGGTTGTTTCATTCTCCTGGCGTTATCTTGCGCCCCTTGCTGTCTTACAGTTGTTATTCGTCATAATTGTTAAATATTTTATTTTGTGATTGGAGAATTGAAGAATGATAATTATAAGAAATTTTAAATCCGAAATCCGAAATTCTAAACAAATATTGAAAAATGGTTTAAAGGTTAGGGTTGGGATGCTTGTCTTTTTTAACCATTTAACCAATTACCATTTAACCAGTCTAGCTTCTCAACCTCAACCCAATAACCATATCTTGGGATTTGGGATTTATTTCGGATTTCGTGCTTCGTATTTCGGATTTAGAAGGTGAGGTTTTATGAAACTTGCTGCGTTTTTGCCTGAGTTGGTTAGACACATCTTCAAAAAACCTGCAACTGTAAAATATCCTTTTGAGAAACTTGAGGTGCCTAAGGGATTCCGGGGCACGCCGATTTTGGCACCAGAAAAATGTATAGTCTGTTATGCGTGCCAGCGTGATTGTCCGGCTGAGGCGATAGAGATAACTGCTGTAAATGAGGCAGAAAAGAAATTCAAGATGGTCATTCATAATGACCGTTGTGTCCATTGTGAGCAATGTGCTGAGAGTTGCCCGGTGGATGCAATAAAATTGAATACCGAATTTGAACTCGCTGCCTTCAGCCGGTGGAATTTGAAAGCCGAGTATATCTACATCAAGGCAAGTCCAAAGCCAAAGACCGAAACAAAATAAAAAACTCCCTTAGATGATAGAGTAGTCAGTAGCCAGTAATCCAGTAGTCAGTAAAATTCTCCTTAACCCCCTTTAGAAAAAGTTTCACCTTACACATTTCACCTTTCACGATAATTTAGTAGGAGCGGTTTCCAACCGCGACAAAAAGAAAATGTAGGGCAAGGCTTTAGCCTTGCAACAAATGTAGCATCCGAATTTATTCGGACGAAGAAATCTCTTAAATTGCCCCATTTTATCCCCCTAATTTCCCCTGCTCTCTATTCTACACTTAGGTCTGGAAGTTATCCACATCCCAGTTCATCTTCTAAAAATTTTTGAAATTATGCTACAATTTTTCGCTATAATTTTAAGACACCAATCCTCGCAAATCCGCATAAAATCAGGGGTTTACGGGGATTGCACTTCCCTCTCGACAAGTTTTTGTTTTTGGATATAATGGGAGGTATGCTTTTAATGGATAATCAGGTTTACTACCTACCTACCTACCTACCATAACTCTGCGCGGATTTTCAGCATCAATACGA
>JBNAVN010000030.1:0-31324 GCA_049700315.1 bacterium | reverse complement strand
CTATAAACAAGTTTACATTATTTGTATTTCGGATTTAGCCGTTAGACGAAACCGTCCAACGAAACGCATTTCGCAACCGTAGAACGTCAGACGATTTTTCAAGGATTATTGTCGCGGTTAGGAAACCGCTCCTACAGAAATGGGGTGAAAGGATTATTATCGCGGTTAGAAAACCGCTCCTACTTAATTGGCGTGAAAGGCGAAATGTGAAACGTGAAACGGATAAAACAAAGAAACTTACGATAAACGAAACCGTAAAACGATGGACGATATTTTAACGGCAATAAATTGCCTACTCCATTAACAACCATCCAACCATAAAACCATAGAACCATCCAACCATAAAACCATTCAACCATCCAACCATCGTATAAGACCATTAGACTATCCGACTATACGACAATACGACTATCAGACTATCAGACTATCAGACTATCCAACAATCCCTTTGCTTCTTCCGAGTCCGGAATTATCTTCAAACCCTTCTGCAGAATTTTTCGCGCATCATTTTTATTTCCATGTTGTATACAGCTCTTTGCAAAATTTATTGCCTCGGTCTCAAGTTCAGTCAAAATCTTGAATCTCATATTCACTGACCAGTCATCAAAGTTTTTCTTGAACGGCTCACCACGAAACAATTTAAATGCCCTCAAATATTCTTTTCTTGCAAATTCCCATTCACCTGCCCGCTCCAGCGCCCTTGCCCGGGCAAGAGTTTGGGTAAATTCCTGGTAATCAGTGTGAAAATAAAGGTTGTTGTTTATTAGTATTGATTCGCCAGTCTGACTTTTTATTTCCAGATAATGTGCGGGAATTTTCAATATTTTTCTTATACGAACAAGACTATGGGATAAAAGCCTTGCCCCATCAGGTGAATTTTGCCAGAAATTAACAAGAATATCAGAAGCATCGCAGGATTTTTCTGGTTCAGGTATTTTGTGGATAATGTGAAGTAAAACTCCGGTATCTTTCGGAGTGAGTTTTTCTTTTATGTAATTTTGATTGCGATAAATGGTTAATCTGCCCAAAAAATTTATGCGATATACAATTGTTCCTGGATTGAATATAGGCAATCTGAGGATTGTTTTTGGCAGGAATGTAGGTTTATTTTTGATGATTCTATTTTGCACGATTTGTGAATAGAAAAATAGGTATCTATAAAAATATAGCATAAGTCCCTTTTTCAATGCGAATTCATAGGCGGATTTATAACCTGTTTTTCTTAATAACCAGGCAAGTCTGATTGTAGGCAGTTTGAGGATTTCTTTCTCTGCAGGAATTTTTTCCAATAAGACATTTGTAACCAATAGCTGTCTATACACCCTTTTCTTTCTTAAAAACTTTTTATTATCTTTCAATAGATTCTTTGCCTTTTTTGTTTCTCCAAGGGACATATAGGCACTTGCCATTGCCAGATAGGCATTGGCAATATCAAGGAGTAGACCTGCTCGTTTTGATATGTTTAAAGCCTCCTGGGCAAGATTTAATGCCTCTGATGGTTTTCCCTCAATTAACGCAAAATAGGATTGGAAACGAAAGATTTGGGCATCTTTTGCCCAATCATAAATCTCTGCCTCTTTTAAGAGTCTTTGTGCAGTCTTTTTATCACCTCTTAAAAGATGAATATAAATTGCCCGCAATGTCTTCAATCGTTTCTTTCTCTGTTCATCAATCCCTTCCATTGCCTTTTTTAATAATTTTTCTGCGGTATTATAATCTTCAAGGTCAATGAACTGGATTGCGAGGTCATACATAAAATCGTATAATGGTCTTTTATGCTGCATTATTATGCGATAAGAATATCGGGCAATTCTTATAGCCTCTCCCATTTCCAAATTTTGAACAAGGGTGTGGCACTTTGAAATTAATAAAGTTAGATAAACAGGAAATAAATCCCTTGCCCTTTTTTTCATAGGTGAAAGCAATGATTCAACTTTTTCTGTCCATTTCTTTTGTTCTTCTGGGCTACCATACCAGGATAATGCGACAAGCAAGGTGATACCAATCCTTAATGCGGAATAATTCCATTGATTTTTAATGCATTTTTGATAGAGAATCTTTGTCTTTTTTATATATTCAGAGATAGATATCTTGCCGAATTGCATAATCAATTTTTCAATCTTCCGTCTTGTATTTAATAACTCATCAGGCAGATTCAAAACAATTTCATTCTTTGGAAGCCAGGGAATTTTATTTAGAATTTTTGCTGATTCTTCTATTCTTCCCAGTTCGTATAATCGTTCAGCCTCCTTTAGTCTTTTTTTTGATTCAGGTGTGAGAGGGACAAAGTCTGTGAAGTCATTGCCGATATTTTCTTTTCCAAATCCACAATAGCCATACCTGTGCCAGACATTCCAGATACCATACCACGAGATTCTTATACCTTTGTCAATCAGTAAATTTTGTGCCTGTCTTACAGTGAGATAAGGAAATTTTTCTTTATATCTGACAATCAAACGTTCAATTTTTTCAGGGATGCGATTATGGGGTCTTTTATGTTCAAAAAATGCCTTTTCACCCGATGATTTATATTTCTTTATCCATTTATAGACAGTCTGGTAATGTAAATCAAATTTCTTTGCCGTGTTTCGGATAGATGATTTGCTAACAAAATATTCATCAAGCACCTGTTTATAAAGTAAAGGATATTTGTTATACATAGGCGAAATATTATAGCAAAAATTCTTAGAAATGTCAACTATATATATTTTAGCGCTTCAGTGTGCGTAATTACTTACTTTTCAGGTGGTAGCGATATAATTTTTAGAACACAGGCGCTGTTATAAAGTATATGTAAAGGGGGTGTTATGCGCATCAAAATTTCAATGGTCTTATTTGCTATTGCTACAACAGGTTTCACAGCGGAGTTGCCCTGGGTATGGCAGAATCCAAGACCTGAAGGCAACGAATATTCAGAGGTTTGTGTTATCAACGAAAACACTGTCTTTGTTGTAGATGAAGAGGCGGGAACTATCCTCAAGACCACAGATGGTGGATTGTCCTGGAATGTGAGTTTTACACCCTATCCTGATTCCCAGCCCGGCTACTATGAACTCTATGGCATTGACTTTCCTGATTCAATGACTGGCTATGCAGTGGGCAATTTCTGGGGTTCTGTCTGGTACCAGACAAATCAAGCGTTGATTATGAAGACGACTGACCAGGGTACAACCTGGACATTTCAGTATCTTGGTGCCTTAAACACTTGGCTCTATGATGTTGATTTTCCACAGGGTAATAATCAGATTGGCTATGCAGTGGGCAGGAATGGAATGATATTAAAGACGACAAATGGTGGACAGAACTGGGTTGCACAAACTTCTGGTACTTCTTTACATCTTTTTGCTGTCAATTTCCCGGTTGATGCGAATACCGGCTATGCAGTTGGTGGAAATTTTACTTCAACTCCAGTAATACTTAAAACCACAAATGGTGGGACAAACTGGACAAGCCAGACAAGTCCAGCAAATGTTACATACTGGGATGTTCATTTTGTTGATAATCAGACTGGTTATGCTGGTGGATATACCCTGGGTAGTGGTGGAAATGGCACAATAATCAAGACCACAAATGGTGGAAGTTCCTGGCAGCAAATCTGGTATAATGTATATCGGGAGATATATTCAGTCTATTTTATAAATTCGCAGACTGGTTATGCGGGTGGCTGGGCACATCCAAATTCAGGGTGGAGTGGTAGTTTTATTATGAAGACGACCGATGGTGGAGGTTCCTGGAACCCGGTCTTCATCCCTAAATTTATGACCTATGTTTTCCCGATTGGATTTGCAAATTCACTAATTGGTTATGCAGCAGGATATGTTTATGATTGGAGCGGGAGCCGTGGGCATGGTCAACTATTAAAGACAACGGATGCGGGTGCTACCTGGAATTTTTTGAATACAGGACCAGAAGGTATTTTCTGGGCAGTTGATTTTCCTGAAACCGACCAGGTTGGCTATGCGGTTGGGGATGCAGGATATATTTGCAAGACAACGGATGGCGGTGCGAACTGGATACAACAGTCAACCGGCACTGGTCAGATTTTTTATGATGTGGATTTTCTCAATAACCAGCTCGGTTTTGCAGTCGGTGCAAATGGAACATTTTTCAAAACGACAGATGGTGGTAATCTCTGGACTCCAAAAAATTCAAATACCACAGCCACTTTATACGCTGTAAGATTTGTTAATGCCCAGGTAGGTTATATCGGTGGCCTGGGAAGCTCAGGTGGTGGTGTGATATTGAAGACAACAGATGGTGGTGATAACTGGATAAATCAAACTATACCCAATAATAATGTGCAACGGGCAATTCAGGACTTGTTTTTCTTCAATCCTGATACTGGTTATGCAGTTGCGGGTGCTACACCTTCTTATGGTGGTGTAGTAGGACTTGTATACAAGACTACAAATGGTGGTCAGACCTGGGTTGAAAACTATGCACCATCTTCAGCAAATTTCTATGCAATAGATTTCCCAGAAAATTCACAGGTCGGTTATGTTTCAGGGATGGGCAGTTCCGGTCAATACAAAATGATAAAAACGACGAATGGTGGAAATTCCTGGACAGGTCAGAGTCTGGACAGTGGAATCGTTCCCGCAGTTGGTGTATCCTTTGCAGATAATAATACTGGCTATGCGGTATTCAGACCGGGCGCTTATCATATGATGATGAAAACCACGAATGGTGGCACAAACTGGTTTGCAATCAACTCATTGACCTGTCATGGATATGAAGATATTCAGGCAATGAATGAAAATATTGTCTATGCAGTGGGCAGGGGTGGTATGATTCGCAAAACGACAAATGGTGGACAGGTCTGGATTGAGGAGACTCAAAATACAAAAACCGAAATCCACAATCCGCAATTATCGGTCTATCCAAATCCCTTCCAGAATCACTGCGTGATTAAATTCCAAATGCCAAGCACCAAATCCCAAATTCCAAATAAATCCGTAATCCGCAATTCGCAATCCGAAATTTCATTGATGGTATACGATGTTACAGGCCGTTTGGTAAAATCATTTATCCATTTATCCGCCAATCATCCGCCACGCAACTTGGCGGATGGCGGAATTCAACCATTTAACCAGGTTATCTGGGATGGTTCAGATGATTCGGGTCGTAGCCTTCCATCAGGTGTGTATTTTATTGTTCCTGAGGACAAAAGTTTGGCCCCGGTGCGGGTGGTGAAGATACGATAAAAATTGAAACACAGCCCCCTTTCGGATCCCCTGGGTGCCTTCGGGCATCCAGGGGCAAAACAGTATTGACAAACTTGAAGAAATATATATAATTTATCATTGAAAGGAGGTGAGAGTCGATAAGAAAATCTGATGATGAAGAGATGAGATAAAATAAAAAAAGGAGGCATATATGTTTGGATTGATGCTGAGTGTCTTGCTGGCGATAAGGCCAGCAATTCCGGGTAAGATAACCCCGGAACTTGCCGACATATTAAGGAATGCTACAGATAATGAAAAGATTGTTGTCATTGTTCATATGATGACAGAATATCCTTATGACCAGTTGCGTGGTATGACTCCTCAAGAAAAATGTGTAGTATTCAAAAATATTGCATTGAATTCCCAGCGTGATATTGTCAATTACCTCAAAACTCTACCCAGGGAAATGGCAGAAGTGGGCGGACAGTTCTGGATTTTCAATGGTTTTCATTTGAAAGCGATAAAGGCGATTATTTATGAACTGGCAAAAAGGGATGATATATGGTTTATCTGTCATAATGGAATAATAAAACTGGATGCTGAGATTTCACCTGAGCAGGATGTTACAGGTCGTGCACCAGAATGGAATATTACAAAAATAAAGGCAGATTCCTGCTGGTATGCTGGATACAGTGGTTCAGGGATTATTATTGGTCAGGTTGATACTGGTGTGTTGACAACGCACGAAGCACTTGCTGGTAAGTGGCTTTCTCCTTACTGGATTGATGGTGTAAGTGGTCAATCAACACCCTATGATGACCATGGTCATGGTACTCACACAATGGGTACAATGTGCGGTGGTGATGGTCCTGGACCATTTGCCAATGATGTCGGTGTAGCATATGGTGCTCAATATATTCCAACCAAGGCATTTGATTCTGGTGGCTCTGGACAGTATGCCTGGATTGATACCTGTATGCAGTATCTGGCAAATTTGAAACAGGGCGGAGTTGACATCAGGGTGATCGGTAATTCCTGGGGAAGTTCGGGTCAGACAGATTTGCACTGGTGGGATATAATTCTGAACTGGAAAAGTCTTGATATATTCCCTGTATTCTCCAATGGTAATAGCGGTCCTAATCCAGGCACAGCAAATGCACCAGGAAATCATCCAACTGTAATTGGTGTTGGTGCGACAACAATTGAGGATACAATGGCGAGTTTTTCAAGCCGTGGTCCAGCACCGAACCAGAGTCCCTGGAATGACCCACAGTACTGGTATTATTCAACCTGGAATCTTCTAAAACCAGATGTTTCTGCCCCGGGAGCTAATGTTCGTTCTTCATACAATAATGGTGGATACACATCAATGAGCGGTACCTCAATGGCATCTCCTCATGTAACCGGTGGAACTGCTATACTACTTGAAAAGAATGGTAACCTCACGCCTAACCAGTTGTACGAAATCTTCTATACAACCTGTGACCAACCTTCAGGTGGTGCACCCTATCCCAATAATAATTATGGTTGGGGTAGAATAAATCTCTACAGGGCATTACAGCAAACACCACCACCAACACCACACCATAACATGCGTGTTCAGACAATTGTTGTGCCTGGAATAAGGGAACGTGAGTATACAGTGATCCAACCCCAGATCCGTTTTAAGAATGCAGGCACCTATGATGAAAACAATATCCCTGTTGTCTGTCAGATAAAGAGAGGGGCAACTACTGTGTACACAAGCAACCGAACAATCAGTTCACTCCTTCAGAATAAAGATACATTGATTACATTTGATAATTTCACAGTCGGTTCCTGTGGTAATCATTATACTGCCTTTGGTATTGCCAATCTTTCAACCGACACCCTGCACTACGATGATACACTGAAAAAGAATTTTGTCGCAGCAAGGGTTTATGAAGTAACAACCCCTGATTGCGATGCCTGGAAAGTTGCCAATGCAGATTCTGGTATTCCGCCTGCACCAACAAACCCTGTCTGGATCCCTGCGACAACGACCGAGAAACAACAGATATCAGCATTAGACAATCAATGGTGGGTGACTGCAGGTTCTCCACAGGATTCAGCGCATCAGGATTTACAGTTGTATAAATTTACTTTGACAGGAGTCCCTGATACAGCAATTGAAGAAATGACCCTTGAGTGGTGGGGATACCATGGTAGCGGAGTACGGAATCAGTTGAAATTGCGCCTGTGGAATACTTTGACCAGCGCTTATTCTCTTAAAATTACCGCCCAGAGTGTGACGAGTGACCAGTTATTCACAATCAATATCCCTGATGATTCTGCTGAAGCCTATGTGGGAAATGATGGTTCCATTTATGCATGCGTTGCCAATGATGTGTATATTAAATCTTCCTGCCCATTGCTGTTTACGCACAACAAGAACAATAGTTACTTTGTGGGCGATATCATTACCGGTGGTGACATTGGTACCTGGATTGGTCAGGTAATGGGCGTAAATCTTTATGCACCTCCGGATTATGATGAATATGTGAAGATTGATGGTGCCAAACTGATGCCGGTAAACGGTAAATACTGTCTGAGTGTGAATGAAATGCTACAGGAAGTGAGTTATCTTGATGAAGTTCAGTTATATGTTGTTGATCATCCTGCAGATTGTGATGTGTATCCTAATGAGGCATTGCTCTGGCCTGGTTATCAGGGATTGAAGATTTACAGTGGTTATGAGAAGCCGATCTACAAAGCATTGAATGGAAAAGGCGAGGATATAACTTATTATCTACAGGAGATTGACCGAAATTTCGCTCCTTTTGAGTTGACGGGCTATTCAGGATTTGCCAAGCCGTTCACAATCACATTTGATCTTGGTACATTGAGTGAACCAAATAAGGCAGTGCTTTGTCTTTATGGAAGCACTCGTTTCCCTGATGCCGGAAAGATCAAAGAGGTGAGCGATATATATGAGGCATACCAGAAAGGGATGAAGGTTCAGAATCCAATTGTTGAGGTCTGTAATAATGGCAAGTGGCATAGGATAAAATCCTGTGGCATGCCTGCAGGACATAAAAAACTTGTAACATACCCACTCTATGATGAAAATGGCAAATCCATATTCAATGGTAACGAACACAAGATAAGAATCACCTTCCACCACGAAGTCTATCTTGATAAAGTCTGGGTCACTACAAATACAGATAATAGTTATCGCGTTGCTGAACTCACACCTGTTTCTGCGGATCTGCACTATTATGGCTATTCTGCCTATGTTTCTGATGATGGTAAATATCCTGGCGAATTTGAATATGCTACAAAGATTCAGATTGATTATGCTCAGGCAGCAGGATACTATACCCGTTACGGTGATGTCTTGCCATTACTGCAGAAAGGTGACAACAAATTTGTGATAATGAAATCCGGTGATGAAGTGAAACTTGAATTTAACGCCAGCAGTCTGCCTCAATTACCTGAAGGCTGGAAACGCGATTTTATCTTTGCGGCAAAAGGATTTTACAAGGCAATAAGGCCAGGCCGTGCCTATGCCTATTCAGTTGACCCATTACCATTCTATGGTATGCGCAAAGACCTGTCGGCAAATGGCACTGGTTATTATCCTTATGACCCTGCACCTAAATTATTCGGTTCACTTGCAGGTAGAATCTATGCAAGGGTTGCCTGGGGTTATCCTTTCTCATTAAAAGATGCAATCTCTTTGATCATAGAGCATATTACGGGAAAGGTTAACAACAAATATCCGGCTGAACTCACTGAATATTGTCAGGCGTGGAATACAAGAAGGGTTGAAGCTTATTATCCTGCTTATTATGCCAATCTGCTACCGCACAAAAACTTAGAGAAAGTGCCACTAAGTGAAAGAGAAGGCAAATGGCCTATGCATCTTGCTTCATTAGGAATACCATTCGGTCCGCACTCATTATACAGCAATTATGTCCGCCTCTGGATGGTTACCCACAATCCACTCGTTGTTGTGGAAGAAAAACCAGCAAGTCAGGCAAGCGGTTATTCATTTATTTCCATTGCAAGTCCTTTCCGCAATGCCACTCACCTGGAATACAATCTTCCTGTTAAAACAAAGGTCAATTTGAGTATCTATGATAATACAGGTCGGCTGGTGCGTCAACTGGTTAATGAGAAACAAGAAAAAGGTGGTTATCAGTTGCAATGGTCAGGTGATGATGATCAAGGAAGAAAACTTGGCGCTGGTGTTTATTTCGTCAAATTTGAGACCGATCAAACCAGTTCAATAAAGAAAGTGATAATGCTGAAGTAGAACAAGTAATGGGGGCAGGTAAATCCTGCTCCCATTAAAACAAAAAATTTCGCCTTTAATGCAGTCGCCCAAATGATTGGGCTTCCGATTTTAATGAAATAAATAGACATGCAAAAAATATTTTACAAAGGCAGGTCAATCTTTGCAAAGGAATTTCTGCATATTCTAAACAATGGTGGTATCAAATCAATTTTTTCCTGTTTAAAACTATTCCGGACTGCTCTCAAAGATGAGAGGATAAATGAATTTGAAGATAAGGCAGTCTTATTCTTTCTCATTCCGCCCATTCCTTCAGAGAGTTTCAAACGCCATTTAAGGCATTATACAAATAAGTTTGTTTTGAAAAATGGTGATACCCTTTTTGGTCAGGCATTTATCGCCGTCAACCGCAAATGTCCTTTCAATTGCTGGTATTGTAGCGCTGGTAATTCACCGGATAAAGAACCTGCAATAGATGAATTAGATAGAATGATAAATTTGTGCAGGGACTGGGGTGCGAGCACGATCGTTTTTACAGGTGGTGAACCTTTATTAAGAAATGATATTGATGAACTGATTGAGAGATATTCAAAAGAGCTTTCTTTTGTCATCCTCACTTCTGGATACGGGCTTAATAAAGAGAGGGCTAAAAAATTAAAGGATTCTGGACTCTTTTCAATCTCAATCAGCCTTGACCATTATGACCCAAAGGTCAATGACCAATCAAGGGGAAAAGACGGTGCATTTAATATTGCAGTTAATGCAATAGAAAATGCCAAAAAAGCTAAATTATATACAGTGGTTCAGACCGTTGCTACAAAGATATTACTACAGGATGGGGATATAGAAGAATTTATCAATTTTATGAAAAGTTTAGATGTTGATGAATTGTTCCTTCTTGAACCTTTATGCACGGGCAGATTATTTGAAAGAAAAGAAGGACATTATCTAAACAATGACGAATTAGAAAGACTCAAATTACTACATACTCAATTTTCAAAAGAAAAGAATGGGTTGAAAATCATCACATCGCCATTTATTGAAGATCCAGAAAAATTTGGCTGTGGTGCAGGAACACAACACATATATATTGATACCGAAGGAAATCTCTGGCCCTGTAATTTTCTGCCTGTTTCAATCGGCAATATTTTGAGAGAACCAGAGATTGTTGAATCAAGACTGAAAAGATATTTTAATAAACCCTGCAGTTATTGTATACTCAAAAAACATCACAAAGAGTTATTGGAATTTTTTGACGATACTTTACCGATCAAATTTGAGCATGCCCAGGGAATATTAGAGAAAATGAGTTAGTGAAGATGGCGAGTTAAGATTGTATACACAAATAATAATGTATGAAATTATTGCAATAATTAACATTCCGGATATAATATAATAATGGCAAAGATGACGAGTATTCTATCTATAAGTTATTATGTTCCAGAAAGGGTTGTTAAGACGATAGATATAGAAAAGAAATTGCAGTTTAAAGAACGTTTCGGTCTTCCTTATGGGCTACTGACTAAAATGACTGGTTGCAAAGAACACCATGAGGCAAGAGGGGAACTTGATGCATCAGACCTGGCTACATTTGCAGCAAAAAAGGCAATTGAACAGGCAAAGATTTTAACTGATTCAATAGATTTATTGCTATTCTGTGCCTGTGACCATGATATTGATGAGCCGGCAACTGTTAATGTGGTTGCTGAAAAATTAGGATTAAAAAAAGTTTCGGCATTTGATGTAAAAAATGCCTGTAATTCGTTTATTAATGGTCTTGATATCGCTGATGCAATGATAAAGAGTGGTAAGGCAAAGACTGCGCTTGTCACCACTGGTGAGGTTATAACTAACTGGGTTTGCTACAATATAAGGACAAGGGATGAGCTGAAATACAAGGCTGCAGGGTTGACTCTTGGTGATGCTGGTGCAGCAGCAATTTTGGTCCCTGGTGATTCTGAGCGTGTCATCATCGCAAGCCAATTTGAAACCTATGGCGAGCACTGGAAGGTTGCTACAGTGATGGCAGGTGGAACAATGTATCCAAGGTGTCCTGAAGATTCAGATATAGATGTAACATATTTTTTATCAGATAGTGAGAAGATTCTTGAACTTGCGCTGGAAAAGATTCCACCGGTTATAAAAAGGGTTATGAAGGGTGTGGGCTGGAAACCAGAAGATGTTGACCTCGTCATAGGACATCAGGTGACGATTAAGATAATGCGTGATATTCTGAATAAAGTGAATATCCCTTTTGAAAAAACCGTTGTTACAGTTGACCATTATGGCAATACCGGTGCAGCAAGCATTCCCATTGCCCTTTGTACTGCAATTGAACAGGGAAGATTAAAAAAGGGTATGAAAGTTTTGCTCGTGGGTGGTGCAAGTGGTTTTTCTGCAGGTGTAATTGCAGTTATTTGGTGATATTATTTTGAACCCAAACGATAACTCCTTATCGTTGCCTGGCGCAAAAAAAGATTGAAGGCAAGTGCCCAGAGGCTTGAAATTATGCTTTTGGTTCTCCATAAAGTTTTTATAAACTTTTTTAATACTGCATTCCAGTTATAGATTTTTTTTACTACATACTGTCTTGCATTTTCAAGTTCAGAGGGTGTGATAGAAAGCGGATGGTATGTGACCTCAGCAAATGTATAATGTTCCCAGTCTTCAGGATATTTTGTATAGATGATTCTACCCTGTTTATGGAGTTCATAAAACAATTCTGTTCCCGGTAATGGTGTGAGATAGGTTATCTGGATTGCGTTGGCATTGCTTTTTAGTATGTATTCTGTTCTTTCTTTTATTATCTTAGCTGTATCTGTATCCATTCCAAACATAAATGCCCCGATCACGCCGATGCCATATTCATTTATGCGGCGTAATATCATTTCTATTTTCTGGTTTCCTTTTTTTAAATTCAACCGCTTTTTTATTGTCTTCAAACCTTCAATATCTCCTGCTTCAATACCAATGAAGAGGAGCTTACAACCACTCTTTGAAGCGAGATAGAGTAATTCATCATCTTCTCCAAAGGAGAATGTGGTTTGACACCACCAGTCTTTTTTTATGTTTTTTTCAATCATTCCCCGACATAAATCCTTAACTCTCTCCCTTGATGAAGTTGTGTATCCAATGATATTATCATCAACAAAAAATATCTTTTTCTGGGGTATTGTTTTTAGTTCATTGAGCACATCTTCAACAGGTCTGAATCTTTGATTTTTACCATAAAATGTGCTTACCGAACAGAATTTGCAATCAATTGGACAGCCACGACTTGTCTCAACTGAACCAAAGATATAATTACTTGAAAAGATTTCACGTTTGGGTAATGGAAGTTTTTTCAAATCAGCGGGTGTGCCCTTGTATATTTTTCTTAGATTGTCTTTTTCGAAATCTTTAAGCAATTCCTGCCATATATTTTCTGCTTCACCAATAACCAAAACATCAGCAAAATTAAGTGCCTCATCAGCGCACATCGTGATATGGAATCCACCCATCACAACCGGGACTTTTTTCTGACGAAAAACTTGGGCGATTTCATAAGCACGGGTTGCAGTAGCAGTAAATGCTGTGATACCGACAAGGTCTGCCTCCTGATAATAAAATTGCTCAAAATTTTCATCAATCAATCTTATTTTCCAGTTGTCAGGGGTTAATGAAGCAAGTATACCCAATCCAAGGGGTTGAAACCTTGTTGCGCGGTTTGCAGTCAGTCCAACTCGATTTTTAGAAAATCTTTGATTTATTGGATTAATGAGGAGGAGGTGCCTTTCCATTATTACATTATAGTAATATTAAAAACAATGTCAAGGCAAGAGCCTGTCCTGTTGCTTGACAAATCTACTATTTCGGTTATAATAAACTATGTTTGGAAGGCGGCGTAGCTCAGTTGGCAGAGCAGGAGAATCATAATCTCTGTGTCGGGGGTTCGACTCCCTCCGCCGCTATGTAGCTTATGGCATCAATCAAAGAATATCTAAAAGAGACAGCAAATTTTAACAGGCAGGTTGAGGATTTGACTGATTTTTTGAATACGAGCAGTCTGCATTTGAATGAGTTGGTATGTCAGTTAGAAGGAATTTTTGAATATTTAAAGCGGGGTAATAATTTGATAACTTTCTTGAAAAATTATTCTAAATCTTTTGAATCTCAGATGATTGAATTTGCTGAGGCTTTGGTTGAAAGTAGAAAGAGAATCAGTTTGTATCAGGAACATCTTTCTGATATGGAAGAAATAATAAGGAAGACTCAAGATACTACTGCTCGTATAGAAGAAAATGCTCATGCCTTTGTGAAATTTGCCAGAATGGTCACATATCTTGCCGAGAATATAGAGGTCAAAGCCTTTCAGGCTAAAGAAGAGGGAAGAGGACTGGCAGTCATTGCTCGTGAAGTGTACAAACTTGCTCAATCATCTCAAGTGCCATTTCAGCATTTTGATGAGTTACTTGAGACCATTAAGAAGAGTGTTGAACCCTTGTTGCAAGACCTTGATACTACAATTAAAGATGCCACTGCTTCTTCAATTTCCCTTTTGGAATTTCTGTCTTCATTGAAGACGATAAACGAATCAATTGAGTTTTTGCAGAAGTTCATAAAGGTGATTGAAGAAGGTGGTGAAATTTTCTCGGATTTAGAAACTAAGATCAACGAGCGACTCATGCATATCAAACATCAATTGTCAAGTGCCTTGATGATGATTGATGAGATCTCGGTTCGCGGTTCTGAAATCAACGGTCTCTCTCAGATCCTCTATGAGTTATATACAATTGTAAACGCCCCGCACTATTCTCGTGGTAGATTCTATTCATATCTACAATACAAACACCTGTTGCAGGAAAACATAAATATTTTGCAGAGACTGGAAGTTGGTGATGAACCTGTTCTTCTGTCACCGGAGTTAGTTGATGAACTACGTAGTATTATCAATCAGGTTGGTAGAATTTATGAAATAATAAAAAGTGCCAGTGTTGAGATTGAAAATCTGGGTGCAATGATGGATAAGATATCAAGCCTCAGATTGGACTTGAATCAGTTTTTTGCTGGAGAGAGGATGATTGGTGAGAAGATCACAGGTTTCAGAACAATCTTGAAAGACCAGTTAATCTTCATAGAGAATCTTATTGCTGTTGGTTCCAAAATTGTTATGAAAATAAAGACCCTTTCTGTGTTTTCACGCCTTGAGCAAAGTCACAGCAACAAATTTAGAGAATTAATCAATCCGATTGTCAAACAATTTGTTGAACTGTCCGACTCCATGAATCATGCTTTTTCAAGATTGGACTCAGATGTCTTCAATCTAAGACAGTCAATGCCGGTACTGGAGAGTGCGCGATTACAAGAAGAATTTTTTCAGCTTCCAGTTCCTGATTTTTCAAAGATCAAAATCTTCTTTGATGACGCCCTGCGGGTATTTGAAGGATGCTTTTTTAGAGTAAAGGACCTGAAGGAATTAACTGATAGATTGAATAATCAGAATTTTTTAATGCAGCAACGGTGGAATGTATATAAACAGTCTTTGAAAGCCATTGCTGATTATAAGGGCGGTCTTCAACAGCTTTTCAAAGAAGAGATATCAATACCTCGTGTAATGGAGGCAAGTAGCACCTTGAAAATAAATTTGTTGAACGAGCCTGTAACCCTGAAACCAGATTTAAAAACTGATGCTACATCTCAGCAGGTAATTGTAAATTATTCCACAGGTCTATTCCAATTCGGTTTTGGGGTAAATATAATTGCGGGGCTCTGCGATGAATACAAGGTGTCTTCTGATGGTAAGGAATACATATTTCATATCCGGGAAAATCTGAAATATGCTGGTGGCAAGAAATTACATATTGAGGATATTAAGACTGGCATAGTCAAAGGCTTGTCTGGTCCAAATCACAACCTTCTGGAAATGATCAGTGGTTCTGCTGAATTCTTGAAATCCAGAAATCCTGATTCTCTTGCGATCAAAATTCTTGATCAACATAGATTGTTGGTAAGGCTTGAATATCCGTATTTACCATTTCTGGCAAACCTCGCCACGAATATTGGTGACCCATACATTGATCAGGAATTACCTGCAGGAATGGGACCATTTAAACTCAGTGCTTGGAATCGGGGTAGAGATATTATTCTGGAAGCAAACGATTTTTATTTTGAGGGCAGACCTGCATTTGATATTCTTCAATTTTTTATTACCCCGGACGAGGATATTGCATATGAATTATTCAAAGCCGGCGAGCTGTCAATATATCAACCAAGTCAAAAATCACTCGGAAAAGTGAAGGAACAGATGCCTGAATTAGTTGTAACAACGCCTGAATTATCGGTCCAATTTCTTTGTTTTCATTGTCAGAAACCGCCTTTTAATAACAGACTTGTGCGTAAGGCAATCAGCCATGGAATAAATGTCAAAAAATTTGTCAGTGATTTATTGGTAGATAATGCGATTCCTGCACACGGAGTTTTTCCGCCTTCAATGCCTGTTTATAATAAAAGGCTAACAGGTTACGAATATGACCCGGCAAAGAGTCGAGATTTGCTTGCCCAGGCAGGCTTTGCTAAAGGTTTGCCTGATACTTATGTGATGGATGTGAGTGATACTTCGGCTTCTATCAGAAGGGCGGAATTTATCAGTTCCAGTCTTATTGACATCGGTATAAAGATTGAAATAAACCCATTACCCTGGCATGATTTTCTGGAGAAAGTCTATCAGGGCAATTTTTTGCTATGTCTGCAGGGCTGGATAAGTGATACTGGAGATCCGGACAATTTTCTCTATCCACTATTCCATTCAAAATCATTTGGTTATTCGGGTAATACATTTTTCTTCTCGGATCCGGAAATTGATAGGATGATTGAAAATGCAAGGCAGATTCGCAATATAAAACAACGTTGGGACTATTACCGACAGATAGAAGAAAAAATTTTGGACCAGGCGCCCGGTGTTTTTTTGTTTCATTCATTAAAGACTTTGGTGGTTCAAAAAGGTGTGCGTGGTTTTAAACCTAATCCTCTGAGCATAATAAGGACAAAATATATTCAGTCAAATATTGGTTATTATGATTGCAATAGAATTATTTCTGAAGATACCAAACCTCGGTTAGTAACCGTGTAGAGGGGGTGTTATGGCAAAAAAGGAAGAAAAAGAAGATCTGGATATTCTGGCTGACTTAGAAGAGAAACTTGGTCAGCTTGAAAAAGTTGAGAAAGATCTTGCTGCAAAAACAAAAGAGTTGAAATCTGTAGAAGAAAAACTGGCAGAGAATTATTCTACCCAGATGGAGTTAAATTCAGACATAGAGGAATTGAAGAAGACAGTTCAGGACTTGAAAAAAGAGGAGAAAAGCCTAAGGGATTCACTTAAGACAATTGAAAAGGATGGGCAGAAACTTGATACAATCCAGCGCGATCTGAACAATCTTGTGTCAGAAAAAGAAAAAGCCGAGGTGCGGGTAAAGGAATTGAAAGCTGAATATGAAAAATTGAATAGTGAGAAAAATAAGATTGAGGAAGCAGTTGACAAGTTGAAGACCAGGCAAAACGAATTGACCAGGAAGTGTGATGAACTTAATGCGAAATATGATGAACAAGAAAAGGATTACCGCGCACAGGAAAAGTTGTACAATGAAATCAAATTGAAAACCGAGGAATTGAAAAATGAGTATCAGAGTGTAGAGCAAACTTTGAGAGCAGCACTTTCAGATTTAAGGGCGACAGAGAAAGACCTAAAAGTAATGAATGAGGAGCGGAACGCATTGAATAAAGAACTTGGTGCACTCAAAAAGACACTTGAAAAAGATGAATCACGACACCAGAAGATATTGAGTGAGGTAGAATCTTTGACTGCAGAAAAGGAGCGTTTGCAGAAGACTCTTGAACAATATCATGCTGAAGATAAGGAATTGACCGAGCGGTTAAAGGAGATTAGACAGACATTTGAAGTTGAGAGCACCGAACTTGAGAAGTTGCAAAAGGAAGTTGCGGAATTGAGTAATACAAAAGAGAAATTATACAAAGAAAATGAAGAACTGGCAAACTTAAAGAAAGAGCACGATGAGCTTGCAAAAAATTTAGCAAGTTTGAAAAAGGAAGAGGCAGAACTTGTTTCCAATATCTCCAATTATCAATTGGAATACAGCACACTTGAGGCGTCATTCAATGAATTAGACGAAAAGTATAAATCCGAGAAGAAAGAGCAAGCAGAGCTCCAGAAATCAATCAAACAGCTGAGCAAGGAACAGGAGGAGTTGGTCAATAAGGTGGATAAACTGCGAAAAGAAAATGACAAAATTGAGCCGATTGTTGCTGAATTAAGGGAGCAAGAAAAAGAATTAAGGAAGATTGAACCCGAATACAAGAAGATAAAAGAAGAACATACACGGCTAAAAGAAGAGGCACAGGAGTTGGGTAAATCAATTGAACTTGCCAAAAAGCGGATTGAAGAGCTTGAACCCCAGGTCGCCAAGTATGAAGAAATGGACAAAGAATACAAAAAGAAAAAAGAAGAACTTGAAAAGATTGAAACACAGTTGCGTAAGAGCGAGGACAAAATAGGAAGTATTGAAGAAGAATATGAGAGAATGCAGAAAGAGTTGCCCAAACTCAGGGATGAATATGAAGAGATGCAACTGGCACTTGAGGAAAATGAGAAAATCAAACAACTATTAGAAACGCGGAAAAAGGAACTGTCTATGGTTGAAGACAAGATTGAAGACCAGCGCAGGGAACTTGCTGAAGTCAATGAAAAGCTCGGATTATTGAAAAAAGAGGAAGCGAAGGCAGTGGAAGATTTGAATAAGGAAACCAGGGAATTACTCAGAGAACGAGATAAGTACAGGGATGAAATTGAGAAGCTAACCGGTCATAAGAAAGAGATGGAAGACAAGATTAATGACCTGAAGATCATTTTTTCTGAAACCGAAGGAAAAATTGAAAAAGCAAGGGCAGTAGAAGCAAATATGCTTGCCAAGATTGATAAAAGGCGTGAGGAACTGGTTAAGATCAATGACGAAATTGAGAAGAATAAGGCAAAGATCAAGAAGGAATGCGAGGAAGAGTTGAAGAAATTAGAATCAGCAAGGGATGAAATTAAGGAACTTGAAACCAAGAAAAAAGAAGCAGCAATAATAATTGCCAAGGCAGAAGAATTCAAGAAGTCAATTGTTCAGTTGAAGGAAGAGAAAGAGAATTTGGACAAGACGATTGCTGAAAAATCCAAAGAACTTGAAAAGATTAAAATATTCATTGCCCGGCTCAAAGAGGCACAAACTCCGAAGTCCAAAGAAGGAGATAAAAAACACGAGATTTCTTTTTAAAAATTCGGACTAAGCAGAAGCAATGAGTATTGTATTTTTGATTGTTGGGATAATTTTCTATGCATTAAGTTATTCTGCATTTTTAATTCCCCATAATATCGTGCCAGGCGGCATTTCCGGATTGGCAATAGTATTACATATTTTGTTGCACACGCCCGTTGGAATTGTGGTGATCATTTTGAACATACCATTGTTTGTTTTGGCAATAAGAATTCTGGGTCTTTCTCTGGGTGCAAGGTCCTTGATAGCAATAATCATTACCAATCTCCTGATTGATTTTTTGAATTACTCCGTGAAGATCACTTCACCCACCGATAATATTATTCTTGCCACGGTCTATGGTGGTGTGTTGTTGGGTATAGGGCTTGGTTTGATATTCCGAAGCGGTGCGAATACCGGTGGAACTGATATCATTGCCCAAATTCTCAATCGCTTCACAAATTTGTCGGTTGGAATCTGGATATTGATTGTTGATACGATCATTATTACTGTTGCTGGTTTTGCTACAAAATCTGTTGAATTGGCACTGCTTGGATACATTGCGCTGTTTATTTCCACGAGGGTAATTGACTTGATTCTTGAGGGTATAGATTATGCCCGTGCTGCATTTGTTATCAGTGATCAGGCTGATAAGGTTGTAGAAGAAATATATCAGAAAATGGGAAGAGGTGTCACTGTTCTTGACGGTTTTTCGCCTTATACAAAGGTTAAAAAACCTGTGGTAATGTGTGTGATAACAAAACGGGAGACAGAGAATTTTAAGAAGTTGGTCAAAAAAATTGATACGGATGCCTTTGTCATATTAACTGATGTATTTGAGGTTCTGGGACACGGATTTAGACCCAGGGTATAGAAGCATTTATGTACAAATACATGCTACTGCACATAATTGGGACTCTGGTCTTGATGATTTCATGTCCTGCAAAGAGCGATCTTTTTGCGTTGGCGCAGATACTTTTATTACGCGTTTGAATAAGTCGATTGGGTAAGTAAGAACTAAATCTGTTGTATTCTTTCCAGGGCGATTTTTGTCATTATGCCATTGATTTCAAGTTCTTGTCGGATTTCTCCGGTTCTGTCACCCTCTATGACTTCCAGGGCAAGGGTTTCATTCTTTAAATAATCTATGTTTTTATTTATTGCTTCTTTCAATTTCTCAGTAGTTTGATAGAATATTCTAATTCTGTCCGTAAGATTAAAATCCGCATCTTTGCGCATTAATTGAACCTTATGAATCAATTCCCTGACCAATCCTTCAGCCTCAAGTTCTGGTGTAATTGTAGTATTAATTGCGACCGCATAGTTATCCTGTTCAATCAAAGACCAGCCTGTTTTTTCCAATTTTTTGATCTCTATTTCTTGTTCAGTAATTTCAACTTGTTTATCAGCAAAACTATGTTGCAATCGGTGGGTATTAACAAATTCCTTTATTTCTGATTCATCCAAACCCTTTATCCAATCTCCAATTTCTCTTGATAATGGACCATACTTCGGACCAAGCCTCTCAAATTTTGGAATCAAAACATAAGAATATAGGTCTTCAGGGTGAGATGTGATCTGTGCCTTCTTGATATTTAACTCTTCAAGTATTGTATTCATCCCTGATTCATCAAGACTGTTTTCTTCTTTTGGCAGAAAAATCATCATTTCAGCAAGCGGCTGGCGAACCTTGATGTTGACTTTATTTCTCGCCGACCTTCCAATTGAAACAATCTTGCGGATCTGGGCGACTTCTTTTTCAAGTTCTGGTTCAACCATTGAATCATCTACTTCAGGAAAATTACAGAGATGGATACTCAACGGTGCATTTTCATCAATACTTCTAACCAGGTTTTGATACATTTCTTCGGTCCAGAATGGCATGATCGGTGATATTAGTTTGACCAAATTCAATAGGCAATTGTATAGCACAAGATAGGCAGTTTCTTTATCCAGATCATTTTCTGATTTCCAGAATCGCCTTCTATTCCTGCGCAGATACCAATTTGATAATTCATCAAAATATAGTTCAACCTCTTTTGCTACTGTTGCGACATCATAATTACTATAGCAGAGATCACATTTTTTGATCAATGAGTTTGTGCGGGAGATTATCCACCGGTCAAGTTTTGTTAGATTTTCTTTCAATATTTTTTTGTCAGTTGGATTGAATTTATCAATTGTAGCATAGGTGATAAAGAAAGAATAGATGTTCCACAAGGTCAAGAGAGTCCGTTTGATTTCTTCGGCTGGTCCATACCCAAAATTAAGGTTCTGGATGGGATTGTGCCTTGCGAACATCCAGCGCATAACATCGGCGCCCATTTTTTCAGCCGCATCATCAAACCAGATTGCATTGCCTTTGCTTTTGTGCATTTCCTCACCATGTTCATCACGGACAAGTGCATGACCCAGAAGGACTTTGAAGGGTGGTTTGTTTTCTAATACTGTGCTCATTGTTAATATTGCATAAAACCAGTTTCGGAACTGTCCGGGAAAACACTCAGTGATAAAATCTGCAGGAAACCACTGTTGCCAGTATGTCTTGTCATAGGGATAACCATTATCAGGATTGTGCATATCTTCAGGCGGTCTTAATGTTGAGTAAGGAACAATTCCGGCATCAAGCCAGGGATTGCCAACATCCGGGATTCTGGTCATCAACTCACCGCATTTGGTACATTTAATCTTTATTCTGTCAATCCATGGTCTGTGCGGTGTATGCCCTTCAAATTCTTCCCAGCCTGAAACTGCTTCTTTCTTCAATTCTTCTTTTGAGCCAATTACCAGAAAATTTCCACATCTACACTCCCAGATAGGTAGAGCAAGACCCCAAAATCGTTTCTTTGAAATACACCAATCAGCCATATTCTTGAGCCAATCAAGTTCTCTATCAAGCCCCCATTCAGGTATCCATCGTTCCACTTTTTTTGCGACTTCGGCAATCTCATATCTCAAGGCATCCATTGAAATATACCATTCATCAACCAATCTGAATATCAACTCACTATCACATCGCCAGCATACAGGATAACGATGTGTATAATCTTCAACATTGTATAATATTCCTCTTTTTTGAAGGTCTTCAATTATTCTTTCGGTTACTTCATCTACACTCTGGCCTGTAAGCCAATCAAAACCATTAATATAATATCCGAGTTCATCAAGCGGCGCAATTGTGCTTAATCCAAATTCCTTACCAAGGGCAAAGTCTTCTTTACCACATCCTGGGGCAATATGCACCAGACCGGTTCCTTCGCTTTCACTGATTTCTTCCCAGGGTATTACTTTATGTATAACACCTTTCTGTGCAGGCAGATAATCAAATGGTCCATCATAAATTAGATTTAATAACTCTTTCCCGGGCATTTCGGCAAGTATTTCATATCTGCCTCTTAGAACCCTGACAAGATTTTTTGCCAGATAATATATTGCACCATCGTTTCTCACCTTTACATATATAAAATCCGGGTGGACTGCAACTCCGGTATTTGAAGTTAATGTCCAGGGTGTTGTGGTCCAGACCAGAAGATATTCGTCTTTTCTATTTTTCAATGGAAATCTTACAAATACTGCCTTGTGTGTCAATTCTTGATACCCTTCGGTTGCAATCTCCATATCACTTATTGCAGTTCCGCATCTTGCACACCAGGGCATCACATCTGTCCCTTTATATATTAAACCTCTATCATAGCATTTCTTTAGGAAATGCCAGATTGTATAGTTGTTGACTTCACTCATTGTATAATAAGAATGGCTTTTCTTTAACCAATCTTTATCATCCAGGCTCGTTTTCCACTCGCCCCAATCCATCCACATACCAAGACGAATTGATTGTTCGGTCTGGATAATTGAGTATTTGTGAACTCTTTCCTGACATTTCTGAACGAATTTATCAATGCCATATTTTTCAATATCCCTCTTAGAAGTAAAACCAAGATCTTTTTCAACCTCAACCTCAACCCACAGTCCCTGACAGTCAAAGCCATTCTGATACCTTTGTTCAAATCCCTTCATTGTCTTATAGCGCTGGAAAATGTCTTTATAAGTTCTGCCCCAGGCATGATGTACTCCCATTGGATTGTTGGCTGTTATTGGTCCATCCTGAAAGGACCATCTGGTTTTGCCTTTGTTCTTCTTTTTGTACAGGGAAAAGATATTGTTGTTTTCCCAGAATGCCATTATCTTATGTTCAAGTTCAGGAAAGTTTAATTCCCGTGAGACTGGTCTAAAATTCATAGTTTTTATTATATCCAAAAATACCGCATCTGTAAAGAGACTAAAGGGGGGAGAAAAAGCGAAAAGAATTCTGAGTAAATGAATCTGAGGTATCTTGATATTCCGCGATTTTTGATTATAATAATAACCTATATGATAACAACCTTGAAGAAGTATCTTGAATTGTGCGTGATTAGTCTTTTTTTCAGCTGCGCACCAAGATATTCTTATGTTCCTGAGCCTGAAAAAGATATAAAAGAATGGGTCAAAAATTTTGGCTATCAAAGGTCATTCAGTTATGAATATGAATTGAGGACTGCGGTATCAAAGATAACTGCCCGGGGAGATTGTATTACTAATTGGGCTGAACATGTTAATGGCATATGGGATTACGGTGATACAGTAATGCATCTGGAACACATTGGAATAAACGATAAGGAGTGGACGAAAAAGGATGGTAAGTGGGAACTGTCAATTCGGGGTGAAGAATCTGATGTTCTTGCCCAGATCAAAAGGATTCTTGAATTTGAACACTTTGAACTCCTCAACACCAGGGAAGATTATGATTATAGATTTAATGCCACACTTCCATACCTCGCACCTGAAAAATGGCGCGCGATGGTCGCATACATCAAGATATCCAGACGCAATTATCTGCCATCACTGATCTGGGTTGGTTTGCCAGATTCCTCTGTCTACTGGCAGATTAGAATCAGTCATTACAATCACAACAAAAAAATTGAACCACCATACTCGGAAACAAAAGCATATGAAGTGAAAATAGATAGTACCATTGATAGAAAACAGGCAATAAAACAGATCAAAAGAAGATTGGACTTACTCAAACTGAAGTGGAATTTGACAGAGGTCCAGGGTAAAATAGTTCTTTTGGCAGATGGTGTTTACAGGATAGATGATATAAGAGATATGCTGAGCCCGGGCATAACAACTATCTATGGGATAGCCCAGAAAACCAGTGAGGCAAAAAGGATTGCTTATGACAAGCAAAATCCTAAGAATAGTGTTTATCTTGGCGAATGGGAGTTAAGAGGAGATATGATTAAAGATGTAACCATCAAATATGACAATCTTCTGAAGCCGTTTATGCTGATAAAATTCAAGGAAAAAACTGAATTTCCAGAGAAGATCGCTATTGAGGTAGACAGTAATATCGTGGCAATTATTTCTCTTGACAAAGTCAAAAAAATGGATAAGATTATGATATACATTGATATGCCTTATCTTGATTTGTGCAAATTAAAATCCTTTATGTGCGAGCCTTTGTTCAGAATTGATATTTTGCCAATATCCAGGGAGTTTCATTGATCGGTCTGATTTTGTTTGTTTATGCGATTGTGCTGGTCGTGCTGTTTTTCTATTCTTTACATGCGTACCTGTTGTTGTATCTCCATTTTAGGTACCGGAATAAAAACAAAGACATATCGCAGGGAAAAACCAGATTTCAAAATCTACCATATTATCCCATTGTTACTGTTCAATTGCCTGTTTACAATGAGAAATATGTGGTGCGTCGTCTGATCAACAGTGTGCTAAGGTTTGATTATCCTAAGGAGAGACTTGAGGTGCAGATTCTTGATGATTCAAATGACGAGACCACCACTATCATTACTCAACTCATCAAGGAAAAGGAACACTCAGGTTATGATATCAAACATCTGAGAAGGAAAGCCAGAACTGGTTATAAAGCAGGTGCCCTGCAGTATGGGTTGGAAAAGGCGAGAGGCGATCTCATTGCTGTTTTTGATGCTGATTTTGTTCCACCCAGAGACTTTTTGAAAAAATTAGTACCTGAATTTCAATCTCCTGATATTGGTGGTGTTCAGGCAAGATGGGGACATCTAAACTCGGAGCAATCTTTGCTCACCAGAAGTCAGGCGATTGGTCTGGATAACCATTTTGTAAATGAGCAGGAATTGCGTCATAAAGCAGGTTTTTTCATTAATTTTAATGGTACCTGCGGAATATGGCGAAAATCAGCAATTGTTGATGTAGGCGGCTGGTCAGACGAAACTCTGGCTGAAGACCTTGACCTTTCTTATCGGGTACAACTGAAGGGCTGGCGCATAGGATATCGTGGGGATGTTGTTGTCCCTGGTGAATTGCCCGATAATGCTGACAGTTTCCGTATGCAGCAGAATCGCTGGGCAAAAGGCACATTCCAGGTTGCACGCAAATTGCTCATGGATGTGCTGAAAAGCGATCTTAATCCCATTGCCAAATATGAATCTTTTGTCCATCTCACCTGTCATATAAATTTTGTGGCGATGCTTCTGCTTGGTCTACTCTCTCTCCCTGTAATATATTACAAGGTTGAAGGTATAGTTTCCGATAATTATTATATTTTTGCCTCTTTCTTTACTATTGGGGCATTTGGCTATCCACTGTTATATCTATTTTCACAGAAGTTGAGTTACACAGACTACAAAAAGAAAATTGCCTATATCCCAGGTGTAATTGCCTATAGTATGGGACTTTCTGTTTCTAACACCCGGGCTATAATAGAGGCGTTGTTCAACAAAAATATTGTATTCACCAGGACCCCAAAATCCGGAGGTGGTCGCCGTTCTTATTTCTGTGAATCAAAATCTCTGATTTCTGTTATGGAGATCTTTTTCGGTTTCTATATTATTTACACCCTTTTTTACGCCTTGTTTAATGCCCAGTATATTATTACTCCCTTTTTGTTTGCCTATGGTTTTGGGTTTTTGAGTCTTGGTTTCAATTCTTTGAAAGAAAAATTTCTTTTTGCAAAGCCCGAGGAGGTTTTATGCTCAAAAGAGAACTCTTAGAGATTCTTGTGTGTCCTAAATGTAAAGGAGATTTAGAATATGACCAGGATAAACAAGAATTAGTTTGTAATAAGTGTAAATTGGCATATCAGATAAAAGATGATATTCCAATAATGCTTATTGACGAAGCAAAAAAATTGGAGTAATTGAATTATGCTGGCAATATTATTTGCTACACTCATTAGTGCCCTTAATTTACAGGAATTGGGCAATAAAGGCATTCAAATTAGTTTTACAGGCTATGAAATAGATGCAAAAAACCTCGTATTTTCAGGAGCAACCTCTTTTGCGAAACCTGGTGAGCCAGATATCCCATCACTAAATCTAATCATTGGTATTCCGCAGAATGGCAGCATTGATGCAAAGGTGGTTGAAAATCAAGAGGAAAAATTCAGTAACATAGATATACCGCCGGTTATCCCACTTGCAATATATGAAGCACCTTTTCCTGAAGAAAGGGAATCAAGAAGTGAGATTTATACACAGAATCAATTTTATCCAGCACAGATTGTGGAAGTCACTGAACCTGGCTATTTTCGTGATATCAATGTGGTAAGTGTGAAATTGAATCCAATTCGCTATAATCCGGTCAGAAAAGAACTTGTAATCTCACGGACTTTGAGAATTGTGGTCAATTTTAAGGGGACACCAAAAGTAATACCATCGGTTGATAATTCATTTGAGTCAATATACCAATATACCATTGCAAATTATGAGCAATGTAAAAACTGGCGCCGGGAAGTGCCGCGACAATCAATAAAGAACCCATTTTCAACAGGGGTATGGTTCAAGATTGAGGTTGCCGAAGAAGGATTATACAAAATTACTTATGATGAATTAAAAAGAGCAGGCATTGATCCGAAGCAATTTGACCCCAGATCCTTGAAGATATACAATACTGCATTTGAACTTCTTCCCAAAAGTGTGCTTCAAGAATTTCCTGATTCACTCATAGAAATACCAATATATGTTGACGGTGAGGATGACTATGTTTTTAACAAACAAGACTACATTGTTTTCTATGGGTTTCCAGCCAGTCATTTTGTTTGTGACACAAGCCTGAGATGGTTTGAAAATGGTTATGCTTTGAAAAATGTCTACTGGCTTACATTTGGCGGGGGTTATGGTAAAAGAATGGAACGAATAGATGCTGCCTGGAACAATTCAACACCGGACACCACAGTAAGAGAAATTTTGCATCTGGAACAGGATGTATACAATCCTACCCGTTCAGGTATTAACTGGTACTGGCAGGATATGTCTCTGGGTGAGGGTGAAAGTTCAATAATAACGGTCCCGATAACACATAAGTATGCCAATGGTGAGGCAAGCATTACTACCTCAATTTTTGTTTCAATGTCTCCAAGTTCACAGCCTTTCTGGGTTAGATTTGGTTCTAACGGGACCGTTTTCTATAGCGATACGACTATATTACCAGAGGCAATGTCTTTGCCGGCAATCAAATTGACTGGAAGTGGCACATTGGTTGGTGATTCTTCTACCTTTGAATTTGATATACAAAGACCCCAGGGCACAAATGCAAAACTCACAATGTATCTCAATTGTCTTGATTTTGAATATCAACGTTTGGCTGATTTGACCTATCCATTTCATTCGTATTTTAAGGTTCCTGGAGATTATACTGTTAAGTGCAAGAATGCTGATTCGCGCGTGTTTGTACTTGACATAACGAGCATTCGCATTCCCAAGATGCTTGATAATTTTACAGTTACGGGCAAAACGGTGACCTTTTCATACCATTGTGATTTGCCAAAGTTGTTATACATTGCTCAATTGAATTCTGCGTTTAATGCTACATTGATACCCACAAGTCCAGGTCATTTGAGGACAGCAGATAACGGTTGTGAATATCTTTTTATTACCCATAAGAATTTTTATAATTCTATAATGCCACTCGTGAATTATAGAAGAAGGGAATATACTACAAAGGTTGTTACACTTGATGCGATTTTTGATGATTTTTCTTTTGGCAAATATGATCCGCTTGCCATAAAACACTTCCTGTATCACACATATAACCACTGGGTTACTGTGCCTAAATATGTACTTATTGTTGGTGATGCTACCTATGATTACAAAAATAATTTGGGCAAAGATAATCCTCCGAATTTTGTTCCGATGTTTGAGATGGGCACTACATTATCAGGCAATCCAGGTATACCGCCCAATTATATTTATGAAGGTGAGTATGTGAATTTCTTTGGTACTGAAGCAATGGTTTTGGGGAGAATTACGGTTAGAAATAACCAGGAAGTGCGTGATTTTATTGACAAGCTGATTTCCTATGAACAGCGTGATATTGATGGAACTTGGAATAAGCGAATTTTCCTGTCATCGGATGATGAATACGCAACCCAGTGGGAAGGAGTTGAACACGCCTGGGCGTGCGAGATAGTCAATTCATTTGTTTCCGATTCCCTCTATGATCGGGCGAAAGTCTATGAGTTGAGTTATTTACCTTTTCCACCCCATGCAACCGGCACAACAAAGCCGCTTGCTACAGCAGATTTTATTAAGGAATTGAACAAGGGTGCGCTGATCGGATGTTTTTTTGGGCATGGGAATACTCACCAACTTGCCCATGAAAAACTCTTCTATGGGACAGATATCCCTTTAATAAATAATGGCAGGAGATATTACTTTTTCTACTTTGCGTCCTGTACTGTTGGTCGGTTTGACGATTCGGATTATGAATGTATCGCTGAGGAAATGGTGAGAATTAAACAAGGTGCAATTGGCACTATGGGAGCACACGCAGGTTCAAACACGGGAACCAACCAGCCCATAGGCATCAATTTATTTCGTCTTTTTACTACACCTGATACCAACCTAACAATGGGAGAGTGTTACCACATTGCCAAGCATACTGGTAGCGGCATCTCAATATACCTATTGCTTGGGGACCCCGCGACAAAGGTAAGAAGAGTAAAACAATATTTCAATGTGCAGGGCGTACCGGATTCTGTTAGACCACTTGAAAAACTAAAGGTTGTCTCAGACAAAAAGCCGTATTATCTAACCACCTATGTAAAAGATACAACTCATATAAAATGGATTGATGCGACAACTGCGAACAAAATCAGTGGTCATATCAGGCGGGCTGTCCGCTACAATTCTGGTCCCGGTGATACTACTATTTTTGACTACAAGATTGAGGGAAAGGAGATTTATCAGGGTTATTGGTCATATGATACTGCAAGAATTGTTGTCCCCCGGATATCAACGACCAATCTGCCAACGATCAAATTGAGCGGATATAAAGACCAGTCCAGCGCCTGTGCAGAATCTATCAGGGTCTATGGGACTGCAATTCCTTCAACTGACCAGGATGGACCTGAAGTCAGTTTGTATGATGGCGCGAGGATATTGAAAAATGGAGACTGGGTGGATAAAAATTTCACACTTACGGGTGTTGTCTCAGATGAAAGTGGGATAAATTTGCTTAACTCAAGGGAAGATGCACGAGGATTCTTTTTGTATGTTGGTAAAGATAATGTTATCAATCGGATTGACCTGCGCAACAATTTCATCTATGACAAAAATTCATATTCTCAGGGTGAATTCAAGACGGAGATAACCATAGAGAATCCTACAGAGTCCATCACGGTCTATGTGAGTGATAACAATTTCAATCAAACAGTTGAAAAGATTGTCCTTAATGCTAATATCTTTGAAAGGATTTCAATAGAAAATGTGCTTATCTATCCGAATCCGGTAAAGAAGTATGACGGAATCTGGATTACATTTGTTCTCTCTCAGAGTGCCAGGGTGACAATAAAGATTTATACGATTGCCGGTCGTTTGGTAAAGGTTATTTCTGATGTGCCTTGTAATGCTGGATATAACCAGAAATTATGGGACGGAAGGGATGAGTTGGGTGATAATTTGGGCAATGGTGTATATCTTGTTCATATATTCGCCGAAGGAAACTCAGGAACTGATAAGCAGATTGAGAAGTTTATAGTAGCACGTTAGGAATTTTTAGTGCTAATAATAACTTTTATATCAGAATTTTAACAAACATCTTGACTATTTCAAAAATTTGGTTAATATTTATATGTAGAAAGAGGGGTGCAAAATGAAGAATTTAAAATATGTTGCATTTGTAATAAGCATTATCACAATGGTGCTTGCCATTGTTGCACGCTTGTTCTTTCCTGAAAAGGCTTTTCTGGGTCTTGCTGCATTTACCTATTTGCGTCTTACTATGACAATGTTACTTTTTACGCTCGCCTGTCATTTCTTGTTCACAAAATGAAAAAAAGGGGCAGATTTTAACTGCCCCTTTTACTGATATTTCCTGTATTAGTTACCTGGCTGGGGTGGATTCAGACCCCGGGTATTCTCTTCAATTGCAAGGATTACGAGAATCATTTCAGCGGCTGCAAGAAGACTGACAAAGGCAAGGGCACCATAGATAAGTATAAAAAATGCCATGCCAACGCCGCCGAACGCGCCAAGTGCACCTAATCCACCATATCCACCATAACCTCCATAACCCCTGCTCATCATATTGCTCATTGCTGCGCCACCAACGAGCATCACTATAAATCCGATCACGGTTAGCACCGCAACAATCCAGGCAAGGACTTTAAAGATAACCGAAACAACCCGCAGTGCTGTAAATTTTTTCTCCATTTTACCCCCTTAGATGTTTGTAAGCATAATCAAAAATTCATTCAAGTCAAGTCCGTTCTTCTTCAGTATTATTAATGCAACGGCTATATTGCTTTTGAGTGAGAACAGTTGCCAAACTTACCTCATTCTAATTCTCTCCCCAGAGGGGTGAGCGAAGATTGTCAGCCCTGATAAATCAGGACTCGCAATGACTATTTCAGTTTGGAATGAATGAGAATGCCATTGACTTTTTGAAAAATTCTATTATTATATAATTAAAGGCAGCGAAGGCAGATGAAGTCAAGGAGACTGTAGAGTTTCAAGACATGGTATCCACCCCAAAAGAATATTCTGGGTTGAAAATATAAAAAAATTTATTAAAATATATAAATGCTCGGCAAAAATTTTTTGAAATCAGGAGGCTAACATGACACCATTAGAAAACTATTATCAGCGGATTTTAGACTCTAAATGCCCAAGTGCTGTTCGTAAACAAATTGTGGATTTCTATAATACCACCAGGAATATTTCGTTGGTAAGCAGAGTATTCAAGACCACACGCAAAACCGTGCGGAAGATCGTTCGGCGTTTTCAACAGGAAGGTGAAGATGGTTTAAAGAACCGCTCCCGACGGCCACACCGAATACCTAACGCAATCTCTCCCCAGATTGAGGCCAGGATCGTTGCTTTGCGTGAGTTTTCCCGAATAATTTCGGATGGTAAGAAAATCACGGTGCGATTAGGGCAGGAGCGAATAAAATGGTTTTTGGCACAACAGGGCATAAATATTTCAGTCTCTACCATCAACAGGGTTTTGCGTAAGCATAATTTGATAAAACCGCGGTTAAAGAAGTGAAAGAAGAAGCGAATGATTACGGAGTATCGCAAGAACTTAGAGCGGCACTTCCATTAGAAGTTGTGTATGAGTATAGCCATTTTAACACCATTGTC
>JBNAVN010000029.1:0-31809 GCA_049700315.1 bacterium | reverse complement strand
CCTGGACAATTCTATAAACAATAAATTATCAAAGACCAATCTCAGAAAACCTGAACAAACTAAATCACTAAGTATATATATTATAATCAAAATCTCCAAAGAGTCAAGAGGGAAAACGAATCCGTAAAAACCGCTGATTGTGTTTGCATCTTCCTCTTGATTTTTGCGAAAATTAAATTATAATATCTGTCAAAACAAAGGGGGTATTAATGGAAGTCAAAGGCTATAATATGCCTGAAGATTTATATTATCATGAAGAAGATGCTTGGGTAAAAGTTGAAAATGACGGTACAGTAACTATCGGCATGGATGATTTCTATCAGAAACAAGCTGGCGATACTACCTATGTTGACCTGCCATTTGAAGGAGACACTATCACTCAAGGTGAAACCTGCGGAAAAATTCAATCATCAAAATGGGTAGGGAAATTCGTTGCTCCCATATCCGGCGAAATAGTGCAGGTGAATTCAGAACTGGAGAATGACTGCCGTCTGATAAACAAAGACCCGTATGGTGCAGGCTGGATAATAAAAGTGAAACCATCAAATCTTGATGTGGAGTTGAAAAACCTTGCTCACGGACCAGATGCTGTCCAGAAATTCATAGAAGCACATCTTGCAAAGGCACAAAAGGGTGGATAATATTAAGAATTCTGAACATTGCTTCGGAATTAGTCCGCCATCCAGCGTGGCGGATTTGAATATAGAATTTCCCGAGCAATAGCAAGGATGGGGGGTTTTATGGACCTGCAAATTCCTTATGGTAAGGATGAAAGACTAAATATTAAAGTTTCTGATAAGAATGTGCTTGCTGTTGTTTATCCTAATGAAGTAAAAAAACAGAATGAATCTGAAATCTTGCTGAGTGCAGTAGAGAATCCCATAAATTCTAAATCATTTAAGGATTTTCTTTCCAATGCAAAGGACATATTGTTCATTGTCAATGACGGTACAAGGCCAACACCCACAGCAAAAGTTCTGGACATCATTAACGATCAAATAAAAGATAAGAATATTAAATTTATTATTGCTACTGGTGTTCATCGCGCACCAACCCAGGAAGAGTTTGATTTCATATTTGGCAAATACTACAGCGTTTTCAAGGAAAGAATATATGTCCACGACTGCAAGAAAGATGAAGATATGGTCTATATTGGCACATCAAAGAACGGCACCGAAATGTTTGTAAACCGACTGGGCATGGAAGCACACAAAATAGTCATCATTGGTTCGGTTGAGCCGCATTATTTTGGCGGTTATACTGGTGGTAGAAAATCCTTTCTACCCGGTATCGCCTCGCGCAAGACCATTGAGCAAAATCACAAACATGCACTAAAACTTGAAGCACAGGCACTGGTTCTCGATGGTAATCCAGTTCATGAAGATATGATTGATGCTCTAAAGACAATCGCGGACAAAGAGATATTTTCCATTCAAACTGTGCTTGATGGAGAACGTAATTTATACGCAGTGACAAGTGGACATATCCATAACTCGTTTTATGCGGCAATTGATAAGGCAAAAGAAGTTTTTTGCGTGAAAATTCCCGAAAAGGCAGATATTGTAGTAAGCATTGCTCCTTATCCCATGGATATAGATCTCTACCAATCACAGAAGGCACTGGATAATGGAAAACTTGCCCTAAAAGAAAACGGCATTCTCATTATGGTCTCAAAGTGTAGAACCGGCATAGGTGAACCTGCCTTCTTTGAACTATTGTCATCCTGTAAATCCCCCCAGGATGCCCTTGATAAGATTGCCAGGGGTTATAAACTTGGTTACCACAAAGCTTCAAAAATGGCAGAGATAGGTACCTGGGCAGAAATGTGGGGTGTTACTGACTTAGAAGACAAAGATATGCAGTCTATATTCATTAGACCTTTCCATAATCTTCAGGAAGCTATTGATAAGGCGGTTGAGAAAAAAGGAAAAGATGCGAAGATCATCTTCCTGATGGACGGTAGTATTACGGTTCCCCTTGTTGGATAGAATCTTTGAAAAGGTTTATAGGATTTTGATATTTAATAGAAAATTTGGATATTAACATCAAAGATAGTTCGTATTAAGGATACATTGTAGCAAAAAATTGAAAGGAGAAAAAATGGCAATAAGCAAGGACATAATTAAGCAACTGCAAGACATTGTTGGCGAAGAATATTGCAAAACCAGCAATGCAGAGATATATGTTTATGCATTTGATGGCGGAATCCATCGTCGCAAACCTGATATCGTGGTTCAACCCCAGAATACCCAGCAAGTTCAAAGGATTGTACAACTGGCAAACAAATACAAAATTCCGGTTGTACCCAGGGGTGCAGGCTCCGCACTTTGCGGACACAGTGTTCCCATAAATGGCGGTATAACTGTTGATTTGCAGCGAATGAATAAGATAAAAGACATCAGAATCGGAGATATGTTTGTTGTCTGTGAACCTGGTGTTGTCTGTGATAATTTTAATGCTGCGATTAAACCATACAAGTATTTTATTCCTGGCCCAGCATCAAGTGAAGTGGCAACAATTGGCGGTATGGTGGCAATAAATGCTTCTGGAGAAAAGGCTGTAAAATACGGTGCTACCAGAGACTATGTTTTAGGATTAGAAGTCGTGCTTCCGACCGGTGAGATTGCCCATATGGGCACAAAGACGATTAAACACTCAACCGGTTATCAGCTTGAAAGACTGATGTGTGGTTCTGAAGGTATGCTTGGTATCATCACTGAAATCAATATGAAAATCACGCCTCTACCTGAAAAAATTGCCGGGTGCATTGCTGCATTTGACAACTTAGAAAAAGCAGGACAGTGTGTAGCCAATATCATTGCCAAACCATTAATCCCATCCCAACTTGAGATTATGTCAGCACCCTGTATCAAGGCAGTGAACAAGGCTGCCAAGATGAATCTCCCTGAAGTTGAAGGTATCCTTCTGATAGAAATTGATGGTAGACCTGAAACAATCAAACAGGATGTTGATACTGTAGCAAAGATCTGTAAAGAAACCGGTGCGGTATCAATGGAATTCACTGAAGATGAAAAAAGAATTACCGAAATCTGGAAGGCAAGAAAACAGATGATTCCATCACTTAGTATTCTGAAGGAAGAATATGCGACTACAATGCTTGCTGACGATATGGCTGTTCCGGTCTCTCAGATTCCAAAAGCAGTTGCGGGCATTTGGGAAATCTCTCAGAAATATGATATTATCATTCCGCCTTATGGACATGCTGGTGATGGTAATTTACACACGAAGGTTCTAATGGTTCCAACCGACCCCAGGCACTGGGAGCAGGCAAAGAAAGCAGTTGCCGAAATCTATCAATTGATAAGAGATTTGGGCGGCACAACAACCGGCGAACACGGGATAGGAATAACAAAGGCAGAAGAATTTCATAAAGAAAAGAGCACGGTTGTTCCAGCAATGAAGGCAATTAAACACGCCTTAGACCCGAACAACATAATGAACCCGAACAAGATGATTGACTGGGACAAGGGATTTATGTATGAACTACGCTACCCCACCAACCCGAACAGAAAACTTGAAGGGCACCTTGCAAAATGGGAAAACGAGATGATGACGTGCACAATGTGCGGATATTGCAAGAATGTCTGCCCAACATTTTTGAATCAACTATGGGATCCACCATCAGGTCGCGGAAGAATGGTACTTTCTTATGGCATACTGGAAAAAGAATTAGAGATCGATGATTCCGTAGTAAAAGCAATCTTTCAGTGTACTCTTTGCAGGGACTGTAACAGAAGATGTCCGAGCAAGGTGAAAGTACCAGATGTTGTCAGGGCGGCAAGGGCTGATCTGGTGGAAAAGGGATTTGCATATCCCGCACATACTGATTTCATAGATAAGATAAAGAAAACGGGAAATATCTGGGGTGATACAGAAGCGGCATTACCAATACAGGAAGGAGAAGTCCCAGTATTTGTCGGCTGTCAATTCCTGGCAAGACCCAACAAGACCAAACAGTATTTGAAACTCTTTGAAAAACTCGGGCTCAAACCAAAGGTGGTTAAAGAAGTGTGCTGCGGATATCCGATGGAAGCGTTGGGCTTTGTAAAGGATTTTGAAGCACACAAAGAAAAATTTACCAAAATGTTTCCATTTAAGAATGCAATAACCCTCTGTCCTACCTGTACTGTTTATCTGCGCGAGGCGTATAAAATAGATGCAAAACACGCATTGCAGGTAATTGCAGAAAAACTGCAAGGAGCAAACATCAAGAAATTGAGTGGTAAGGTGACATATCATGATCCTTGCGATCTATCAAGGGGCGCAAAAATATTCAAAGAACCAAGAGAAATAATAAAGGCAATTGGCTTGGAGCTCGTAGAAATGAAATACAAACAGGATACATCCCGTTGTTGTGGTGGTGGAGGCGGTATTCTGGTCTCAGACAATCCGCTTTCTACAAAAATCGCTGAAACAAGAATTAAGGAAGCATTAAACACAAAGGCAGACACTCTCGTTACTGCTTGTGCAACCTGTGAGCAAGTGCTGAAAAGTGCCGCAACCGCTATTGCTGAAAAAGGTGGTGGTAAAATCAATGTAATCGGCTTGCAGGAAATGATCTGGAAGGCATTATAAGAAAGAAATAAAAGCAATCAAGAACTGCAAAGGCTGAAGCCCGAATCTTTGGGTTTCAGCCTTTTATTTTCCAGATTCATTGCAGACGGATGACATATTTCAGAAACCATTTCTGCCCAATACGATGTTGACGAGAGTCTAAAATTAAATAGAATTATATATGCCAGCGAATTTGCCACCACAGTATTTTGAGGTAGAAAAGAAATACCGGGAGGCAAAAACCATTCAGGAAAAACTATTTTATCTCCAGGAATTGCTTGCTATAATACCAAAACATAAAGGAACAGAGAAACTTCAGGGTGAACTCAAGGCAAAGATTTCCAAAACCAAAGAGATGATGGAAAAAAGCAAAAAATCAACTGGTTCTACCGCCTGGTATCAGGTTGAAAGGCAGGGTGCAGGGCAGGTCCTTCTGGCTGGTCTTCCCAATTCAGGAAAATCTTCCCTCTTGAATCTTCTCACCCGGACCAATGTTGAAGTTGCGCCATACCCTTTTACAACAACGACCTTCCAGGTCGGAATGATGGAATATGAAGATATCAAAATTCAAATCGTTGATACACCACCCGTTGCAGAACAGGCACCTTCCTGGTTATATGCAGCATTTCGCTTTGCTGATGTGCTTCTGATACTGCTTGATGCCTCCAGCGATGACCTTCTGGAACAAATGGAAATGATAAAAAAAGAACTTGAATCAAGAAATATTTATATAGAAAAAGATAAGGCTGATTCAAAAAAAACAATTGTTCTATTGAATAAAAGTGATGTGAATAAGGCAGAAGAAAACAGTGAGGTCTTCCTTGAATTTTATCAGAATAAATTCAATATTCTGAAAATCTCAACGGTTACTGCTTTGAACATAGAAACTCTAAAAAATTTAATTTTTGAAAACCTTGATATTATAAGGGTATATACAAAAAAGATTGGACAGCCACCGGTAAAAAAAGAGCCGATAGTTTTGAAAATTGGTTCAACAGTAATTGAGGCTGCTGAACATATCCATAAGGATTTTAAAAAGAATTTGAAATTCACAAGATTATGGAATGATAAAGGCTTCAATGGACAGCGTGTTGAAAAAAATTATGTTTTGCAGGATGGCGATATTGTAGAATTTCATGTATAGAAATAAAAATGCCTAAAAGTCCAAAAACCTTCTCGTTGAAAGAAGAGATAGCTAAATACTTGAATGTGAGAGAATAATGGGTGAATTGGCATTGATTGATCATATCCGGAAGAAATTTCATAGAAGACATTCTGATATCTCAGTTGGCATCGGTGATGATGCCATGGTTCTAAAAAATGGCATTGTAGTTTCTACTGATTCCTTTGTTGAAGGTATCCATTTTGAATTCAAATATTTTTCAAAATTTGCCCTTGGTTACAGAACAATGTGTGCAAGCCTATCTGACCTTGCAGCAATGTCAGCAAAGCCCATCTGTGCCCTTATCAGCCTATATCTTCCTTCTAAGATTAAAGATTCAGATATAAAAGAGTTATACAAAGGTTTTGCTAAAGTCTGCGATAGATTTCAATGTGACATCTCTGGCGGTGATATTATAGAAAGTCCATTCTGGGGTATGACCATTACTGTCATTGGAAAGACAAAGAGACCATTATTAAGGTCAGGTGCAATGCCTGGTGATTATCTTTACACTACAGGTTATGTCGGGCTTGCTGAAACTGGTAGGATTGTTCTTTCAGAAGGGTATAAAAAGAGTTTATTTCCGGAATCAATAAGAAGGCATCTTTATCCAGAGCCAAGGATATATGAGGCACTTAAACTCAGAAAATTTGCTCATTGTGGCATTGACACATCTGACGGATTATCAACTGATGCATACCACATTGCTTCAGAAAGTAAAGTAAGGGTTGTCATTGACAATATACCGATTCATCCTGAGGTTGAACTATTATGTAAATTGAAAAGATTATCTCCATTAAATTTCATCCTTTCTGCAGGTGAAGACTTTGAACTTATGATTACCGGAAAAAATATTGAAAATATTTCAGGAGTGAAATTATTCAGGATAGGAAAGATTACAAAAGGAAAAGGGATTTTTATCTTATCAAAAAAGAAATTAAAAAAGATTTCTCCCTCAGGATATGAACACCTCAAAGGATAATACAGCAATAGATACACAAAAAAGAAATATAATCTTATTTGTCACGACAATAGGTTCATTCCTTACCCCTTTTATGGGTTCTTCCCTTAATGTTGCACTACCTGCGCTCGGTAATGAATTTAATATCAATGCCCTTCTTCTCAGCTGGATTCCTACATCCTATTTACTTGCTGCTGCAATTTGCCTTGTCCCGATTGGCAGGATAGCAGATATAATCGGTAGACAGAAAGTATTTTTCTATGGCGTCATCATCTTTGGCATTTTTTCTTTATTGTGTAGTATGGCGAAAGATTTTATATTTTTTATTTTATGCCGTATATTCCAGGGAATTGGTGGTGCAATGATATTTGGAACAGCAGTGGCGATATTGACGGGTGTCTTTCCAATCCAGCAAAGGGGACGTGTTCTGGGAATAAATGTTGCCGGGGTTTATCTCGGACTTTCCCTTGGTCCATTCTTAGGAGGAATCTTGACCCAGAATCTTGGCTGGCAGAGCATATTCTATGTGAATTCCTTTTTAAGTTTCTTGATGTTTTTTTTGATAATTTTTTTCTTAAAAATTGAAAAAGAGAAAATTACATTGAAGAATTTTGACTACACTGGCACTTTATTCTATAGCCCAATGTTATTCCTTCTAATGTATGGTTTTTCTCTCCTTCCAAAGATATCAGGTGTAGTATTATTATTGATTGGAATAATATTCATTCTTGTTTTCATTAAATATGAGATGAGTGCAGTAGAGCCTTTATTAAACATCAATCTCTTCAAAGCAAATTCAGTATTTCTATTCTCCAACCTTGCGGCACTCATAAATTATAGTGCAACAAGTGCGGTCTCTTTTTTATTGAGTCTATATTTACAATACATAAAAGGATATTTACCACAGCAGGCAGGAATCATTTTGATTGCCCAGCCTGTTACAATGACAATCCTCTCCCCCCTTGCTGGAAGATTATCAGACCGTATCCAGCCACAGGTAATAGCATCCACAGGAATGGGTTTGACCGGGTTTGGATTATTCTTTTTATCCTTCATAAGCAGTTCAACCACGGTTGATTTTGTTACAATCTTTTTGATTTTACTTGGACTTGGGTTTGCGCTATTTTCTTCTCCCAATACCAATGCGGTGATGAGTTCGGTTGAAAGAGAAAATTATGGAATAGCATCAAGCACCCTGGCAACGATGAGATTACTTGGACAGATGTCAAGTATGGGGATTGTTATGCTCATATTTTCACTCATCCTGGGTAGGGTTAAAATCAATCCTGATGTCTATCCATTGTTTTTGAATGCCCTAAGAATTGCCTTTTATATCTTCACTGGTTTATGTATTTTCGGAGTTTACGCATCATTGAAAAGAGGGAAGATAAAAAGGAATTAGCAAACATCTGTTCTGGATTAGGGAATTCATTCCCGTAAAATATGGTTTATCGTTATACGGTTTCGCTGCCTGTTTCGTTATACGGTTTTGTTAATCGTAAGTTTTTTTGTTTTATCCGTTTAACGTTTCACATTTCACCTTTCATCCCAATTCTGTAGGAGCGGTTTCCTAACCGCGACAACAATTTTCATCCCAATTCTGTAGGAGCGGTTTCCTAACCGCGACAATAATCCTTGAAAAATCGTCTGGCGTTGGTTGTCAAACGAAAGCTAAAAACCAGACGATTATTTTCGTCCGACTGAAGTCGGACCCTACATACTATCGGTGAAATCCAAAGTCCGCAATCCGCAATTGAAATTCCCCCTCTTCACCCCTTTTCACCCCTATTCTCCCTTTTTCACCCTTTTATAAAAATCGTCTGGCGTTCTACGGTTGCGAAATGCGTTTCGTCATACGGTTTCGTTTATCGTGGTATACAGGGCTAAAGTCCCTACTCCAGGAAATCAATGCAAACCTAAAGAGGCTGTGTCGTAATTCAAAATTTTGTCAATTTGTAGCGACTTGATTTATCAAACTTCATCAAATTTCATTATTTCTTAATTATTTTGTCGCATAAATGCGACCGCTACGGAGGTTATGACACAGCCTCTAAAGGTTTGCCCTACGTTGTTCTTTTCACGAAATTTAAGTCTTTTCCGTTTCACGTTCCACATTCCACCTTTCACGATAATCCCGGATTTTGAAAAATTCCTATACTATATAATGAAACTTTCTATTATAGAAAAAAAGAAAAACAAAACGCATCTTAAAAAAACCGTTTGAGGTTTGTTGGTTTAGAAATGCGAAACGGTCTTGTTGTAAAATAGCAGTAAGTAGTAAGTAGAGAAAAAAGAGGAACGAAACGCTTTTCTAAACCGCTCGACGATTGACAAACTTGTTAGGAGGTTTCACCTGTCAATCGTAGCCTTTGGCGAAGTTGGAGGGGACATCCTCCTGATGTATCTTGATTTTAAACTCGTTTATCGGTTTTATCTTGAGTATTCCTTTGCGGGCAAATTTTATGGCTTCAATTTCAGCATAGGCAGAATTCAAAGCAGTAATAAATGGAATATTCAATTCCACTGCAAGGCGTCGCATTGTATATCCATCCCTCTTTGCACTATAACTCATCGTTGGTGTGTTGATAATCAAATCAATCTTACCCTGCCTCATCATATCAAGTGCATTGGGTGATTTATGCTCACTAATCCTGTAAACCGTTTCAACCTCTATACCATTTTCACGCAAGAACTGAGCGGTTCCCCTTGTTGCGACAATCTTGAAACCCAAATCTTTTAATTCGCGGGCTATTTTAACAACCTCTTTCTTATCTTCATCGCGCACAGTTATGTATACGGTTCCTGAACTTGCAAATTTGTTATCAGCAAGGATTGCCTTGTAATATGCCCCACCAAATGTCTTATCAACCGCCATCACCTCCCCGGTTGATTTCATTTCCGGACCGAGTATCGGATCAACACCAGGAAGTTTAAGAAAAGGAAATACCGGACCTTTGACAGATATGTAATCTAATCTTATCTCATCAGGAAGTTTAAGTTCTTTTAATGTATAACCAAGCATTATTTTTGTAGCTATCTTCGCAAGCGGGATTCCGATTGTCTTTGATACATAAGGAATTGTCCTTGATGCCCTTGGATTTGCCTCAAGGGCATAAACAGTACCATTTTGGATTGCCAATTGTATATTTATCAGACCTACTGTTTTGAGTGCAATTGCAATATCACAAACAATCCTTTTGATTTCATTCATTGTCTTCTTAAATAGACTCCTCGGCGGGATTACACAATATGAATCACCCGAATGCACACCTGCCTGTTCAATGTGTTCCATTATTCCTGCAATAAAAACATCCCTGCCATCGCACAATGCATCAACATCAACCTCTGTGGCATTTGCAATATATTTATCAACAAGGATTGGATGTTCAGGGGAAACCTTTGCTGCTAATCTCACATATCTTTCAAGTTCCTGTTCGTCATAGATTATCTCCATTGCCCTCCCGCCAAGAACATAACTTGGACGAACAAGAACAGGATAACCAATTTTTTTTGCAATATCTTTTACTTCATCAAAACTAAAACCCGTAGCAAATGGTGGTTGAAGAATACTTAGTTCCTGCAGGATATTTGAAAAATCCTTGCGGTCTTCAGCAAGATTCATATCAACTGGATTTGTTCCCAGTATCTTTGTTTTTAAGCCATATTTTTTGATTGCTTTTAATAAGGGCATTGCAAGATTTACAGATGTCTGTCCACCGAATTGTAAAATAATTCCATAAGGTTCTTCTTTGAATAAAACATTTAAAACATCTTCAAGTTTCAGTGGTTCAAAATAGAGTCGGGTTGATACATCAAAATCAGTGGAAACAGTCTCAGGATTATTATTTACGATTATTGCCTCATAACCCAATTCTTTCAATGCAATTGCTGAATGGACACAGGCATAATCAAACTCTATACCCTGCCCAATTCGTATCGGACCAGAACCAACAATCAAAACACTTTTTTTATTTTTATGGTTTATTTTTTTATTATCAACTTCACCCCAGTATGTAGAATAGTAATAAGGTGTATATGCCTCAAATTCGCCGGCACAGGTGTCAACGATATTGAATGCAGATGTAATTTTCTTTTCTAACCATTTAGCAGTTATTTCATCACTCGGAATACCGGACAACTTACTAATATACTCATCACTGAATCCCATTTTTTTCGCCTGGTTTATTATTTGAGCTGATAACCCCTGTTTTTTTATCAAATTCTCCATTTTTACAATATTCTCAATCTTTGATATAAAAAATTCATCTACCTTGCTCAATTCCGAAATTTTCTTCCTGGTATATCCCCTGCGTAATGCCTCAGCAATCGCAAAAATAAGTCTATCTGTTGGTTCTTGAATTTCTTTTATCAATTCATATTCTTTCCAGTTATCTGGTTCAATGCCAATTTTGTCAATCTCAAGGGAGCGAATTGCCTTCATCAATGCTTCTTCTATTGTAGAACCTATTGCCATTGCCTCACCAGTAGATTTCATCTGTGTGCCAATTCTTCTGTCTACAGTGGGAAATTTATCAAATGGCCAGCGGGGAATTTTAACCACAACATAATCAAGTGCTGGTTCAAACCCTGCCATCGTCTTTTTTGTAATAGCATTAGGAATTTCATCAAGGTTGAATCCGACTGCTATCTTCGCACTCACACGGGCAATTGGATAACCAGTTGCCTTTGATGCAAGGGCTGATGAACGAGAAACCCTGGGATTGACTTCAATGACACGGTATTCCCATTTTTCTGGGTTTACCGCAAATTGGATATTACATCCTCCTGCAATCTTCAATGAACGGATTATCTTTATTACTGAACTACGTAATATTTGATGTTGTTTATCAGTCAGCGTCTGAGCAGGGGCAACGACCATGCTTTCTCCAGTATGTATACCCATCGGATCTATGTTTTCCATACTACAGATGATTATACAATTATCATTATTATCGCGTATTACTTCATATTCATATTCTTTCCAGCCCAAAACACTTTCTTCAATCAAAACCTGTTTGATCGGTGAACGGATTAGGCCCGTCATAACCGCATCATAAAATTGGTTTCCATCATATACAACACTGCTCCCAGTTCCTCCAAGTGTGTAAGCAGGTCTTATTAAAACTGGAAAATTCATATCTTTTAAAACATTGCGTGCCTCATCATAATTATGCACTGCAAAACTGCGCGGAATTGGCTCACCAATTCTGTTCATTAACGCACGAAAATAATCACGATTTTCTGCCATTTCAATCGTCTGAAGATTTGAGCCCAGCAGTTCAACTTTGAGTCTTTCAAGGATTCCCGTACGTGCCAGTTCATAAGATAAATTCAATCCTGTTTGCCCACCAAAACCTGGAAGCAGACCCTGTGGTCTTTCTCTTTCAATAATTTTTGCCAGAACTTCTGGTATCAATGGTTCTATATAAACAATGTCTGCAGTTTCAAGGTCCGTCTGTATAGTTGCGGGATTGGAATTGACGATTACAGTTTCATATCCTTCTTCCCTTAATGCCCGGCTTGCCTGTGAACCAGAAAAATCAAATTCTGCAGCCTGGCCGATGATGATCGGTCCAGAACCAATTATCAAAACCTTTTTAATATCCTTTCTTCCCGGCATTTACTATTTTGAAAAATTTTTCAAAAAGGAATGATGTATCATAAGGACCTGGTGATGCCTCAGGATGGAATTGTACTGAAAATATCGGTCGTGACCTATGATGCATACCTTCCACAGTCCCATCATTTAAATTGACCCAGTCAAATATTATTTCTTTATTCTTAAATTCTTTAGCAATTGCATATCCGTGATTCTGGGATGTGATATAGATTTTATTGTTTTCCAGAAATTGGACTGTATGATTATATCCACGATGTCCAAATTTCAATTTATATGTTTTCAATCCTAATGCAATTCCAAGTATCTGATGTCCCAGACATATTCCAAACAAAGGATAACCATATTTTATTAAATTCTTCACCGTTTTGACCGTAGAATTTATGATTTCAGGATGTGCAGGATTTCCAGGACCATTTGAAATAACTATTCCTTCAGGCTTTAATTTTTTTATTGTCTCAAAATCTGTATCATAAGGAACCTGGATAACCGAAGAATATCTTAAAAGTGATTTTAAAATACTTCTTTTGACTCCACAATCAATGAGAACAATTCTATTTTTATTTTCACCCCTGTGATATATTGGTTTTTTACATGAAACCTCCCCAACAAGATTTTCTGAATGCGGATGAGGTTCATTCTTTATCTTTTTCAATAACTTTTCAAAATTGAAATTTCTTCTGTGAACCGAAAGCATAGCCCTCATCGTTCCATAATATCTGAGTTTCAAGGTAAGCCTGCGCGTATCTATATCCCAGATACAGGGTAAATTATTCTTTTCAAGATAATCTTCTATTTTTCTGTTATTTGTTGAAAAAAAAGCGGGCTCTTTTATTATGAGCCCGCGAATCTTTGGAGAATCTGATTCCTGATGTTTGAAATCAAATCCATAATTTCCAATCAAAGGATAGGTCATTAACAAAATCTGCCCTGCATAGGAAGGGTCTGTAAAAGCCTCTTCATATCCTGTCATTGCAGTATTAAAAACAATCTCACCATAGACAAGTTTATCCGGTCCAAGACCCTTGCCCTGGACAACTGTTCCATCTTCAAGTATTAGTATTCCCTGTTTCATCAAATTTCTATTATATCCAAAATTTATAAATTGTCAATAATTACGCAAAATTATGCATCAAAATTCTTGAACTTTATGTAAATAGGAACAACAAGTTTAATCACACTTTTGGCATCAGGAGTATTCTGGACATAGGGATCTTTGATATAATTAAGGATTATTGTTATGAATACTGAATCTTTGAATCGCTCAACTTCATCATAATCACCAGAACTCTTTTTCTCTATAAAATTTTTCAATCGATTCAATGATTCTCTTACTACCCCAAGCCCGTTATAATTAATACCACCGATTCGTTGTTTTGCCTTTTTTATCTCCTGATCTGCGGTCAGCAGTGTCAATTCAATCTTTGTCTCATAATCATCCATCAGAAGTGAAAGGTCTTCTGCTGGAACTGCAAAATTATGCAGAGCAGTAGTATCAATGTTCTGTTTCTGATTCAACAAACCATATAAATCACCAGCCCGACGAATATACTGCCTTGTTGCTTCAGTTAGCGAATTAAAGAGGCGCTTACTCTGGAGCCAGCGTAATGAGATAGCCAACTTTATTCTTCGTTTTGTTTTATCTACATGAGTTTCCCCGGGTTTGTTATTCGTTTCTTCAATGATCTTTCCAATATTCTCACTGTTAAAATATATCGGTTCATAGGAAGGCTTTTTGAGCAATTTGTGAATATCCTGTATGATTTTATCAATCTTCTCCTTCTTGCTTACCTCTGACAATTGGGGATAGGTCTTATCAATAAAAAACTTAACAAGATACTTGTTGATTGTATATCTACCCTCTTCCAATTCCTGCTTGCTCACAGCATTTGGACACCACTCGGCAAAAATCTCCACATCTGGTCTTTTCAGAAATTCAAGGTCATAAGGAAGTTCAGTAATTACTGTATCAGGTTGGATTAGCCACTGAAGATTCATAAGTACCTCTTCAAGATTATCCAGATGATTTTTACTGGACCAAGCCATCCATGCTCCTTTCAAGGCAAAAACGCAAATATTCTTCAGACATAAGAATGCATTATCATTTTACGCAAAATTTGACAATTGTCAATTGTCAAAAAAAAGTGCCTGCCAGAGGCAGGCACTTCCATTAGATTCTGGTGATTATCCTTCTATTCACCACCTTTTAAAACCTTTAGCCTCGCTTCTGTTCTCTTCTTGTAGTCTTTTGCACCCTTATGATTCGGATCCAGCGCAAGAACCTGATTAAACACCTTCAGCGCTTCATCAAAGTTCTTGGCTGAGAAATAACTAACGCCTTTCTTATATAATGCTTCAATCTCTTCCGCAGTCGCTTTCTTTACAGGTTCTTTTGGTTTGGTTGTGGTCGGAGGTTTCTTTTCCTGAGAAACTTTTGCTTTTAACCGGGTGATTGCCTCGCTTGATTCAGCATTCTGTGGGTCAAGGCCAAGAACCTTCTGATAGAACTCCATTGCCTTTGCAAAATCGTTCGCCTTTTCCCTGTTCCGTGCCTCAGTTAAATAGGCAGTGATCAATTCTGTTCTACGAGTCTCTATGTTAGCAAGGTATTCCTTTGCCTCGGTGTTATCTGGATCAAGGGAAAGCACCATATCAAATGCCTTTTTTGCCTCTGTAAGATTACCTTCAGAGAAGTATATCTTGCCCTGAGAAAGATAGGTCTTTATAGATTTTTCTCTTTCCATTGCAGCAATTTCTCGCTGTATTGCCTCTTCTGTTTTCTTCAGATTAAAAACAAGTTTACTCTTCACACCTGATTTCACACTCACTTTGGCAATGTAGTCCACATAGTTGGGCGTACTCACCGTAATTGTATAATTCCCTGCAGGAAGACTCAAACTGAATGTTCCTGCAGGTGCGCGGTACCGCTTGTTTACTTCTTTTATATCCACAACACAGTTACTCAGCAAATTCTTCGTTGTTTGGTCTTTTATTTCACACTCAATAGAACCCACCTTTGGAGCAGAAACAGCGCTACGATTGTTGCCCTCAAGACCAAATGTCCAGCGCGGAGACCAGGGTCTGAAATGACCCAAATATTCAACCTTGCATAGGGCAATTGTCGCTGTAACAACCGGAAAATGGTATTTCATTCCGACATTTGCATCCCTGCCATCCATCTCCATTGACATTTCAAGTCCAAAAGGAAATTTCAATGAACCACCCATAAACAACCCCAATGCCCACCAGGAATGGTCTTTGGTAGCATAGTCTTCACCAAGTACAAGAAAATCAGTATTGAAAATATGACTGCGCCATCCATAACCAACAAATCTGCCCCTGCCAAGTCCTAAAACAAAGTTTGCTACCCTGCCAAAATACTTCTGCATTGCAATATATCCTGAAAATAGTTCCCAGGGTCTGCCATTCATATTTTTGTGATAACTTATCTCTTCAATTGTTCCGTCATTACCACCAGCACCAACAGTTGAGATATGTTTTGCATAGGAAATATCATCCACTCCACAGAACCAGGAAGTTCCATTTTCTTTTCCCTGTTTTAGTAGATAGCTGACGCTTGCAACCCAGGTTGTAGGCGTGAACATAGATATGGCAAATTCCCCTTTACCAAATCCATATTTAAACGCCATTGAAAAATCCTTTGGGTCAACAAATACACTATCATTAGGATTTGGGTCATCAGAATACATTGGGAACGAAAACTCCGTGGTTATTCCCCACATTCCCTTGATATCATACTGGGGAACAGTGGGAACATCAAGATAACCAGAAGTGCGACATAATTGCGATATAACAACCAAATAGACAATCAACATAACACCTCCTTAGTTATCAAAAATAATAGCTCCACGATTATCTCCAATCCTATTATATATTATAATAAAAATTTCTATTTTGTCAAGCCCCATTTTGCACCTTTCAAAAACTTTAATTTGTTTCTTTTTCTCTCCCAGGTTCCTTTGAATGTCACGAGAAAAGAAATCAAAACAAGTTTCAAGTCCAAAAAGAAACTCATTTTCCGTGCGTACAACAAATCATACTTAAATTTGTACCGCCTTGGCAGGTCACGCGGGGCAAAAATTTGCGCTATACCCGTAAGACCAGGTCGCATTCTTATCCTTTTTTCATAGCCAGGCACCTCCCAGACATGCAGATAGCAATCATTATGCTCTATCTCTGCTGGTAGCAATGCTCTTGGACCGACAAAACTCATTTCTCCAATGAGGATATTAATCAACTGCGGTAGTTCATCCAGGGCAGTCTTTCTAAGAATCCTTCCAACGAATGTGATTCGCGGATCATTCTCGGTTGCCTGAACATTTATCTTTTCATTCAAGGAGTGCTTCCGCATTGAACGAAACTTTATCACTTTGAAAATCCTGCCATCCTTACCGATCCTGGACTGCCTTATGCAACAGGGAGAACCATCCTCAAGCCATATCCCAATCCAGATCAATGCCCATAGCCATGATGAAAAAACCAGACCAAATCCGCTTAACAATATATCAAAAACCCGCTTTGACAATGGCTCTCTTGTTCCCTCAGAAATCCCATTAATTGTTCTAACCTGTTCCAATTCCAATACTGCCCCGTTCAACGATCCCATAAATTCCTCCTGTCATAACCTCCTTTTTTACTTCAGGAAAGCAACAAGGGGGCCTTCTTGTTACCCTTCCTTTGAAATATACTAAATTATACCCAAATTATTGACTCTGTCAATACTTATTTTGAAATATCTATTTCAATATACTTGAGCCAGTCTTTGTTTTTTTCATACCATTCAATTGTTTTTTCTATTCCCTGTTCAAGGCTCACCATCGGTTTCCAGCCCATCAATAATCTAGCCTTTTTTATATCTGCCCAGGTTGCCTTCAGGTCAACATTTGAAAATGGCTTTTTTATCAGACTTGCCTTTTTATTGAGAATCTTTTCAATCAGTGTGATCAATTCGTTCAAACTATGGGGTGTGCTGTTACCCAAATTTATTATTTCAAATCCATCAACATTAAGAGCCCTTATCGTTCCATCGGCAATATCATCTACATAAGTAAAATCCCTGCTCTGAGAACCATCACCATAAAGAACCAATTCCTTTCCTTCATCAATCCATTTTATGAATCTGAAGACACTCATATCCGGTCTGCCAGCGGGTCCATAGACTGTAAAATATCGCAGGATAATAACATCCATATTGTAGAGATAGTGATAAGTATAGACGATTGATTCAGCCGCCTTCTTTGACGCGGCATAAGGCGAGATTGGTGTATTGACAGACAATTCTTCCTTGAAAGGCATTTTCTGGCCCGCATAGAGTGAAGAAGTTGAAGCAAGGATCATTTTTTTAATATCATACTCCTTCATCAACTCCAGGAGATTCAATGTACCAAGGGCATTCGTTGTCATATAGACTTTTGGATTTTTAATACTATAACGAACACCGGCACGGGCAGCAAGATTGATGACCGCATCAACCCATTTCTTCTTTTCAAAGAATTTCTTCAAACCTGTATAATCTTCAATATCAATTTTTGTAAATTCAAAATTATCATATTTTTTCAACTGCGAGAGACGCCAATCTTTCAATCTTACATCATAATAGTCATTAAGGTTGTCAATCCCATAGACGGTAAAACCTTTTTCTAAGAGAAATTCTGCAGTCTTGTATCCTATAAAACCCGCCGCACCTGTTAAAAGAATCTTTTTCAATTTTGTATCCTTTTTCATTGTTTGATTATACAAAGAATTTTATCTCTGTCAAGCGCAGTGTCGGTTCCACTTTCTTTCCAAGTATGATTTTGTAAATACCTTTTCTTCTATCTTTTTATCAATTTCAATATTTTCTATAATCATTTCGGTATATGATCTTTACGAAGATTATTAACCATTTTTATGCTAACTGGATATTTACTTTCGGAAACATCTTTAAATTCAAGGAAGTTCAGAAATGTACGGCAAACCTTCAGGCTTGTTTAATGGTTCATACCAAGAAACACAAATTTCTGAACCTTTGACATTTTTCCTTTTTCAATCTTTAAGAAGTATACACCTTCTGATAAATTCTTCGGCTCAGACCTTATAACCCCTTTTCCCGTGATCTCTCCGGTGAACACTTGCTCAACAATTCTGCCTGTAATATCACAAACTTCTACCTTGATTTCTTCCGTATTTGGGAAATTGTAGTAGATGATAAGTGATTTTCCGACTGGATTTTGCTTTAGATAAACCTCGCTGGAATACTCGTTATTAAACTCATTGATTCCCACCTGGTTGATCAAAACATCACAAATGACTGTATCACCTACAGTTGTGATATTGCGCACAATCACATTGGTTGGAACGCCATAGTTGCTATTGCTTGAAGGATAGGTATTTGGACCAAACAAAGTGTTATTGCTATCACCAGGATAAGGATCACCAGAATCACCGAGTTCATGATGGTAATAATGCGGATCAGGTCTGTATCCCCAGCCATGATCAAGGTCATCACATCCATCTGCTTCTTCAAGGTCCACAACATTGTGATATGTGCCACCATAGCGTGGGTCAATGTGCCATATCAAAAGGCCACTGCCAGGTAAAGGTGTATCAAACCCTTTATTCTGACGATTCTCAAGAATAAAAAATGTATCATTTATTGCACCATTGCGCCAGACTCGGTAAGCAACTGGATGGGTCTCAAGGTCAAGGATACGTAAACCAAAAACATTAGAAACAATTGGAGTATAACTCAACCAATTTACACTCTTTTTACACCAGGCATCAGCATGGGATGGACTCCAGGGTGTATTTCCACCCGCACCCCAGGCGCCATAGCCCATCAAACTCCAGTATCCTACTCCCCAGGTATTGCGTGAATAGTCATAGAGATCAGGTAAACCAACGACATGACCAAGTTCGTGGCACATAACTCCAATACAACACAAAGTAGTATCAAGCGAAGGTGTGACAAGATTAACTTCAGGAACATTTGTTGCACCATCAATAACCACTCCATCATTTGTAGTATAATTGAAACTCGGGATTGCGTGCGACCAGCACTGATGAGGATTTCCCGTGTCTTCACCGCCTGGACCTGCATGAACAACAAAAACGCCGTCAATATGATTATCATTGTCTAAGTCATACTGATGAAAGTTGACTGTTGCATCAACTAGCTGGACCGCATCATGGGCAAGCTGATAGCCGGTGCCGAGCATATAATTACCATCGTCATAGTAGGCATAAGTATGATTTGACATCCACCAGCGATTTCCACAGATACCACCCCGAACATCAGTCTGATTATAAGAATTTTCTTTAAAGAAATCATTGAGACTGCCCTGACGATACTGTCCGTAGTATACACCAGTAGAATAGAACATGCTATCATATCTCGCCGGAGTACGGTTTAATGTATCTGCACGGTTATCAGTAAACTGCACCAATATGACACAGGTTTCTATTGGACCACGTGATAAATCCTTTGGCGTTTCACGTGGTGCACCAACGATGCAAGAATGACCAACCTTTGTTGGATAATGCGGCGGCATTGCTACAACCACCGCGATTAACAAAAACAGAGTTGCAATGTTTCTAAACATAATCTCTCCTTTTTTTATTTGTTGCCCACACAAATATATACTCACCTCGTAAAAAATGTAATCTTACCATCGCATCATCTAGCCTCTTAAAAAATTCCGTCCATCTATACATCGTATCACCCTGAAAAAACAGAAACGGCGCCACATAATAACAGAACGCGATTGTGGTTTTGGCTTCGTGCACTTCAAAATTCATTCTAATTTCTCTTAATATCTCCCATCCTGTTATTCCTTCAAGTGGTGCTTTCTTGAAATCCTCTTCCTTTGCAATTTTCTTCATAATTTTCTTGAAAAGTTTTCCCTTATCAATTATAGGTAACACATAAATCATAACAACAGCAAGCCTATTGAATGGATTATTGCCCATATAATCACATATTATAAGTTCTCCATTTTCTTTAAGCCAGCATCTTAATTTTCTCATCACTCTGCTGATATCAGGTATATGATGAAGACTATCCCAGGCAACAACCGCATCAAATGTAGAATCTTCAAAATCAACATTGTGAATTGAATCAGCAATATACTCAATCTTTCCAGTGAAACCTTCTTCAACTTTTATTCTCTCATAATACTCTTTGGCGATTGATATCTTTCGGTCGCTAAGGTCTACACCCGTAACATTCATGCCGTGCCTTGCCAACTCCAGTGATAACCAGCCGACACCGCATCCAATTTCTAAAACCTTACCTCTCTTGTTTTTTGATGTTTGTTCAATAATAAATTTTCTTTCCTGACCACGCAGAATTTCTTCAATCTTTGGATCATCCCAGATAAAATACACTTCTTTATCTTTTGTCTGTCTTCTTATGTCAGGAATAATTCCACTATCTGCTCTCTTATTCCAGTATTCAACTTCTTTTTCAATCTTCTGACTAAGATCTTTCATATTCAACAAATTTCAAATCTTGCCATCACCTGATACCGACCATAACCACCATATCAAACAAGCCCTTCAATCTTTGAACCCTCTGGTGATTCTACTACAAAAGAAACACTGATTTTGATTTCCTCTTCAGAACCGAGCTCACCCTTCCAGTAATAAATACCAGCATCCTTTTCCTGATCTGATGGCTCAGGTTCAAATTTTACATCCTGTATCTTCAGTTCGGGCCTCTGCGAAACAGGTAACTGGTCAACAAGCTTATATTTGACCGCCTTCTTATGATAATTTTTAACAACATTTTCATACACAAATTCATATTTCAGATTTTTCTTTACGAGTCCGCCCTTTTCTACATGGGATTTTTTCTGTTTTCTCTCAACCTTCAAATGTTCATCAACACCAAAAGAGATGACAACCTTTTCACCCGGTGCCACTGTATCCAGATAAACCCTGCCGGTCAAATCATCACCAACATATGTATTACCTTCGCCACTCAAAAATAGATAATCACTCGTATTCTTTGCTTCACCATTCAAATATGCAAGTTCTGTGATTCTTGGTATGATAAAATATTCAAAATCTGAGTCAAGCAAGACATCACAGATCTTCACCTTCTTTGCCTGTTCACCACTCTTGATATTATATTTCCCAGGCAAAGGATACCTCACAGCAATTCCTGTATCTACCGGTGGTGCTGATTCATATTCAGCCCTCTGTTCCATCGCCGGTGCTGCTGCCAGTTTGTCAGCCGATTCATAAGGCATTTCCCGCTTCATTTTTGCTGGTCTTGGTACATAAATATTAATGTACCAGGGTTGTGGTTCAGGTGCAGTTCCACCAATGGCAGGCTGTGATGTTGAAAGAATAATCTGGGTGTTTTCCCAGTCTTCGCCTGTCCTCTGCTCAAGTTTAGCAAAATATGATAATTCAATCTTAGATTCAGATGGATTGGCTCTGATTTCATAGTAAGTATACCAGTTTGCACCATATACCACATAACTGATCTCCAGTTGTGCCTTTCCTCTTGATTGTGGGTGGGCATCAAAGACAATCGTCTTTTTATTTTGAGATACTGCCTGCATATCATTCATTTCCTTTTTCAGCGCATCCATTTTTTCTCTGAGTTCAATCCTTTTACGCTCAATCTCTGCAATTCTGTTTTTTGCATTTAGAAGTTCTTCTCCGACAAAATTCAGTCCTGCACGCCAGGCATCAGGGGAAATATTTCCAGTAAATAGTTCCTTTGAAATAGTCTGGGGACCACTCACAGAAATTGTGCTGAGATACTTTACCTTTTCCTGTAAGACAGCAGTTTCATCAACAAGATTTCTGTCTTCAAACGCAAATTCCTTTATCCGGTCTTCTATATTCTTCAATTTAGGAGTCAATTCTTTTGTATAACCTAATTTTACCTGAACTTCACCAATCTTCAATCCTTTTGCCTTTATTCTTACTGATTCATCTTCCAACGAACCCGGCAAATTAGGAATCATAATATCTGTGCTTCCATTAAGGCTGATTTCACAAACCTTTATAACCTGTACCCGGTCAGGATAGACTATGACCGTATCGGCCTTTGGAAAAATCTCCAATTCTGACATAACACCCCCTGAAGCAATATTTTATATTATTCACAAATTTTCGTGTGTGTCAATGGCATATTATGAATTCAAAAGCAAACTAACCAAAAATTATACAAAATTCCTAAATTTAGTAATTACTTCTAACAATTTTGCAAATTTGGGTTAGGTGACTTTCTTGATAATATTGCTTTGTTCAAAGGTAAATATTTTTGGAATCTTAACGATTGATTTTGCGGCTATTGTTCCAAAATCTAAATTATTTATTGAGACTTCGCAAACAATATCTCTTTCTTTGTTCAACTCTTCAGGAGTATAAGAAGATGACATTATACATAAAACTACATCTTGATACTGAGCATTAAACCAATCTGGAGATGTTACTAAAGCTGGACGCTTTTTCTCACTTGATAAATCAGTGAAAGGAAAGTGAACTAATACTATACTTTGGCTACAATTTGTCCCATGCGTCATCTACTTCATTGTCCAGAATTTAAAAGCACTTTCAGTAATCTTAAGCCAGTTTAAAACTCCAGTTTGTTCTGCCAAGACCATTAGATATTTTGGTGTCATTACAAAAAGCATTGCCACGTATATTAAGATATATACACAAATAATTCCTTTATACACTCCTCTCAGAATTTATTTACAGAATACTATCTTATTTGCAGAAAAGCTATCACCTGCAAAGAAAATTATTAAATATACACCAGGTGGAACTTTTCTGCCATTTTTATCCATACCGTTCCAGACGACTTCATAATGACCTGCACTCTTCTTTTCATTAACCAATTTTTTTATCTCTTCTCCTGTAATGTCATAAACCGAAATTATCACATTCACATCTTCAGACAATTTATATAAAATCTTTGTCTGAGTGATAAAAGGATTGGGAAATTGGTTAAAGATTTCATCCACAGGTATTAATTGGTTTTCGTCATTTTCTTCAATGCCTACATAAGGTTGAATATGAGTAAATTCCCAAACTTCACCATTGCGATTGCAACCATAGACCCGCACCGTATCATCATTTCTACCCCTTCCTATTGCAACACCACAGGTTGCCGCAGAGACCGCGTCAATGACCGTATCTACCCAGGAAATACCGCTCCAGGAAATTTCAAGGAATTGAGTTCCTGAACAGGTCACATAAACTCGGTTTTTGCCATCAGCCTTGGTTTTTCCAAGTGTTAAATTATATCTTCCTTCATTACCATAATTAGGGATTATGTCAATAAATTGCCAGGCACCTGATTGATAGGTAAATTCAAAAACCTTTGTCCTTGAACTTACATACACACGGTTTATTCCGTCATTCCTTCCCAGACCGATAGCGATACATAATGGATTACCACTAATTGTTGGAAGATCAGCCCTGACAAATGAAGAACCTGTCCAAGTGTATTCTGCGACTGTCCTTGTGGAACCCATAGAATTTGGTAAATATAAACGATTGATACCATCATTTCTGCCTTGCCCAACATAAGGTAACCACTGTTGAAGATTAGCATTCTGGACCGTATCCTTTCTCCAGAACGACCCTGTCCAGGTATATTCTACTGGCGGAACTCCATCACCACTTGCATATATACGATTAGTTCCATCATTCCTTCCCGGACCCACAAAAACACCATAAATGGTAGAATTTGGATTACCAAGTGCTGTTCTCACCCATTGTGTTCCATTATGGAAAAATTCATATACATTTCCATCAATTTGGGTCGCATAAATACGATTAAGACCATCATTCCTTCCCTTACCTATATCAATGCCAAGGCACCATCCTGTGCCAGGTAAAGTTCCAACAGTGGCTCTTGTCCAACCGTTCCCTGTATATGTCCATTCATAAACATGTGCATCCTCACAAATTACATATACCCTCTGTACTCCATCATTTCTACCATCGCCAACACGGATCAAATTAAGCACATCCGGTGCTGTTGCGACCAATGCTTTATTCCATTGTCCATATAGGATAGAAAAAGCCATGGATACAACAAAAAAAATTTTAACTTTCGTATACGCTCCTTTCAATTGCCGATTAATCTATTTTTACTATTCTTATTGTGAGATTTTCTGCTTTCAAAAAGTAAACGCCGGGTCTAAGGTTATTTTTTAAATGAACTTCTCCATTAACAGGCTGACACATACCAAGATATTTTCCCGATGCATCAAATATTTTTAGATGTTTTTCATTCTTTGGAAGATTTGCTTTAAACATATCTGTTACTGGATTGGGATATGCCAATATATTAGATTCAGTTTCGTATCTTCTTGATTCTTCAATTCCAACTATTGGTCCTTGATAAACCTGAAGCCCTGCCCCATAATCAGCAATATAAGTATTGCCGCCTGAAACGAATACCCCATAGGCTAAATCAGGAGTTATAAAATATCCTACTTCCTGGGGATTTGCAGGGTCAGAGATATCTATTATTCTCAATCCGGTCTGATAACCTGCAATATATGCATAGGAACCAGCAACGACAATATCTTCATTAAATCCTGAAAGACTGCAAAATCCGACCTGATAAGGGTTATTCGGGTTTGATACATTAATCACGCGCAGTCCCTGATACCAATCAAGAACATAGGCATAATTTCCTACTACATAAACACCCCAGGAATAACCAGGAATATCACAGACACCAACGATTGAAGGTGTTGAAGGGTTTGATACATTTATAATAACAAGCCCCATTGATGTATCTGCTACATAGGCATAATAACCAGATACAAAGACATCCTTTGCCCAGGTTGGTGGATCACATGAACCAACTTCTACTGGATTAGAAGAGTTTGTAATATTGATAATTCTCAATCCAAAATCCCAATCCGCAACATAGGCATAATTACCTGATACATAGACTGCTAATGCAAGTCCAGGGCTTTGCCACGAGCCGAGTTCAACTGGATTTGAAGGCAGTGAAACATTAATTATTCTCATTGATAGATAATCTGCAACATAGGCAATATTATTACTTACAAATACATCCCAGGAAATGCCAGGTGTGTCAAGCAAACCTGCTCTTACAGGATTAGAAGGATTGGAGACATTTATTATTTGCAATCCAGCAAAGTCATCTGCAATATATGCATAAGAGCCACTGACATACACCTTTCTTGCATAATTTAAAGGATTGAAATAACTTACTTCAAAAGGATTGCTCGGGGTTGAAACATTCACAATTCTCAGCCCTCCATAATCATCTGCAACATATGCAAAACCACTAAATTGAACCACCTCATATGAATTCCCTGGAGTGTTATAATAACCAACTTCATAAGGTGAAGAAGGATCGCTTATATTGACTATTCTCAAACCCGAATCAAAATTTGTGAGATAGGCGTAATTACCGGAAATCCAGACACCCATGCACCAGCCCTGTGGAAAACAGGAACCTACATAGTATGGATTTGAAGGATCAGAGATATTCAGAATCAAAAATCCTGCAACAAAATCAGCAATATATGCATAAGGTGGCAAAACGAAAACATCCCAGGCAAAACCCGGTGTATCATAATTTCCCACTTGATAGGGATTGGATGGGTCAGCAACATTCAAGATGATCAATCCACCCATATCATAATCAGCGAGATAAGCATAATTGCCCGATACTACAACCGCCATCGCAAGACCCGGATCACTGTCCCAACTACCAACTTCAACTGGATTAGCAGGATTAGAAACATTTATAATTCTAATCCCATCTGTCCAGTCAGCAACATAGGCATAAGAACCTGATACATATACATCCTTTGCCCTTCCGGGTGTGTTGATTCTTCCTAACCTTGATGGTGTATTTGGAGATGTGACATCCCATATTTCTAATCCATATTTCCCGGCTGCTATGTAAAGTCTATTATTCAAATAAAACAATCCTTCTGCAAAACCACGCGATTTTATCTGGGCTATTTCCACTGGGTTAGAAGGATTTGAAACATTTAGAATACTAACCCCACCTCCGGAACCTGCAAAAACAAGATTCCTGGCTTGATCAAACGCCACTGACTGTGAAGGACCGAATGGCCAGTTTCCAATGAATCTCACATTTGATGAATCATAGGCAAAGGTTGAATTATCTACAGGAGACATGGTTGAAAATATAATAACGATAAAATAAGGACATATGAAGTTCATAGTTACCCCCTTTACAGAAAATTATATCTATAGAACTTAACAAGTCAAGTATTTTTTAGAAGCTTTAAATCAACCATTCTATCTTTACACTTCTGTGATTCTACTCAAATCATCTCAAACATATGTATTACCTTCCGCCACTCAAAAATAGATAGTCACTCATAGTTTTCATTGAGACTGATTTCACAAACCTTTATAACCTGCACCCGGTCTGGATAGACTATGACCGTATCGGCCTTTGGAAAAATCTCCGATTCTGCCATAATGACCCTATTGTTAATACAACATTTCTTCTATATTTGATGTTTCCGGTGCTTCAACTGAGAATGATGTTTTAATCTTGAATACCTCTGTGGGTTTAATTGTGATATTCCAGTAATATATCCCGCGGTCTTTATCTTCTTCACTCGGCTTCGGCTCAAATTTTATGTCTCCAACTTTGATATCTGGCTCTTGTGAAACCGGGACCTGATCAATGATTGTGCAGGTAATTTCTTTGTCACAGAAATTCTTGATTGAATTTTCATAAACAAGTTCACGCTTCTTTGTCTTCTTAAACAGACCACCCTTGGTGACCTTTGATCTCTTGAGTTCTCTTTGAACTTTTATCATCTCATCTATACCGAATGATACAGTTGTTGATTCCTCAGGCGCGAGATTTGGAAAACTTGTCTTTCCAGTAAAATCATCGCCAACATAAGTGCCTGCCTCACCAGCAAGAAACAGATAATCTGATTTATTCTGGAATTTACCGGTTGAATAGGCAAGTTCTGATAACCTCGGAATGATAAGATATTCATAATCCGCATTGAACTCTGTCTCATATATCTGAATTTTTTTCTCAGCTTCACCGCTCTTGATTGAATATCTTCCAGGCAATGGATACCAGACTGCAATGCCGGTTTGAACCGGTGGAGCTGATGGTGGAGTCTGTGTGATTGCCGCTTTTTCAGCAACAACCCCCATTGCCAATGGAGAAGGTGCAGCCCTGGGAACCATTGTTTCTTTCTCATGTTCATAGGAGTATATATACCAGGGTTCTGGTGTCGGCGCTGTGCCACCTAAGGCAGGTTTGCCCGTACTCAACACAATCTTCACATCTTCCCAGTCTTCACCAGTGCGTTGACTTATCTTTCCAAAATATGTGATACCAATCTTTCCACTTGAAGGATTTGCCCTTAATTCATAGTATGTCCTCCAGGTCGCTCCGAAAAGGATATAATTTAATTCTATTTCATAATTGCCCGGCTTTTCCGGATAAACATCAAATTTAATTGTCTTTCTATTTTCAATTACTGCCTTTGTATCATTGAGTTTTCTTCTTAGAGTATCAATTTCTGTAGTAAGCTCTTTACGTTGCCTTTCAATCTGTGCAATACGTGCCTTGGCACTGAGCAGACCATCCACCATAAACTTTAGCCCCTGTTCCCAGGCAGATGGAGAAATCTTTCCTGTATAAACCTCCTTAGAAATAACATCCGGTGCACCAACAGAAATCGTTTGAAGGAACTTCTCTTTTTCTTTTATTACTAAAATTTCATCTGAGAGAGAACGGTCTTTCTGTTCAAGTGATTTTATTTTATCATCGAGTTCTTTCACCCTTGGATGGGGTTGTGGAGTATAACCTTTTTGAATTTGAACCTCACCAACACCAAGTCCGATTGACTTTATTCTTATTGATTGGTCATCAAGACTGCCTGGCAAATCTGCAAAGATTAAATCTCCAGATTTATCCAGATAGACATTTGCAATCCGTGATACCATAACTCTGTCACTGTAGATTATCACCGAATCAATCTTTGAATCTACAGTGATGGCAAGCAAAAAAAGTAAAGTTAACATTAAACCCCCTTTGCAAATTAAATATCTAAATGCATAAAAATATCGGTGGCAAACACCCTATCTGCCATCCCCTCTAACACCAAGATAACATTAAGCAGAATAAAAAGATTTAGTTTACTCATCTTAAATATTCTATTTAGCAGACATCAAAAGTCAATATAAAGATTACATTTTTGCACAATATATGTACATTGCTACCTATTTTTGTGCGTATATAATCAAAAAGGCACGAAATTTCATAACTTCTACACAAAAAACAGGCACGATTTTTGCCTATTATATTGAAGACTTTAATTACTGCTTTTTATTCTTCAATGCCTTCTTTACTCTTATGGTATCTTCAATAAGTTTGAGCACTGCCCTGTCTTTGACACGATTTGCTTCCTTTTTTGCCTGCAAAACATCTTCAAGTGAAGCAACAATACAATAATATTTACCAATTTTTATTTTTGAAGACTTTGCCCTTACCCTTTCAAATGTCTGCCTGCTGCCCAACCTAAAAACAAAATCAACAATCATTTTCTTATTTAATGTTCTAATCGTCTCGCTCAAGACATCATCGGGCTTCAATGAGAAAAGATTCAAATACTTTGCAAAGCGTGCGATTTTTTTGCGGTTAAGTGGTGTATCTCTTATAAAAAAGTCAATGTCCTGCGTCATCACCGGGACACCCTGCAATGCGCAAGCGGCATTGCCGACAAGAATTGCTTCTAATTTCACCTCTTTTAATGCCTCAAGAATTCTTACTAATATAACTTCGTCAAGGGACATAACCACCCTTTTTCAATCGTCGCAATAAAAACCGCCTTGGCCAGGATTTTGGTTTTATGAGATTCAGAATTATAAGATGTAAGTCATGCGGATTTATATCCGGAAATTTTTTGGAAAGGATTTTTTCATACTTAAGTGCTTTCTCAAAAATCTTTTCTTCGCCACTTCGTCTGATTTTTTTCATAATATATGATAATATAGTTTCCGATAAAAGTCAAGGTATAAAATGCTGACCTCTCCACGTAAAGCCTTGCGAAACACATAAAAAATTAAAGTAGCGACTTTTCAATTTCACCTCCAGACGAAACGGTGTAACGAAACGGGCAGCGAAACCGTATAACGACAGACGATTTATATTAGGCAACTCACCAATTACGATAACATTATTTCAATTATCTGTTGAACCAATTGATTGCGATTTGAATGTGTAACTTCAAAAACTTTAACATCTTCTCGCTTTTTGATTTTGTCGCAGAATGAATTTGTTAAATAGAGAATCGTTGCCAGGACAGGGCATTTTGAATTGAGTGCATCAATAACAGCCTTTTTAAATTCTTCAGAAAAGAGTTCCATCTTTCCAATCTCATCAATTATTATTATTTTATTTTGTGCTATAGCATTTTTTATAGCCTTCACACCAGTCTCTTCTATACACTCAATATTCACTCCATATTTGCCCACGCGATAATAACTTTCCATATTTTTATGTGCCATTATACAACTTCGACCATTCAAAGTTATCAATTTGAAACCAATCCTTTTATTATGCTCCCTGACTTCTTCAGTATAAAATCCCGCACATTTATCCTTCAATTTCTCAACGATCTTTCTTATAATCGTCGTCTTCCCCACTCCAGGCAGACCAGTCAAAAGAATGTTTTTAATCTCACTCATTTAAGATCTGCATTTCAAGTATCCTATCAATCCTGAATCTTCGTTCTTCTTTTCGCTTCTCGCAATAAGCCCTGACACCGAAAAATTTTTTACCCTGAAAATCAAACTCCCCAACTTCAAGTGGTTTAATTATGCGCCGGCTCTTTTCATCGTTCGGTTTTAAATAAACAATTTCAAGGAAAGATTGATTGGCAATCGCATTTTTTAGAATCTCAATCTTTTTTTCAAGTGAAATTTCCCTTTCCGATAATTTGTATTGAAAATTGGTCAAAAACTTCACAATCTTCCTATCAGTAAATATATGCCCTTTCTTAATCGGTTTTACAAGGCTTATCCCTTCAAATGAAGTGCATCTACTAAGCGCAACATAGACCTGGCCACCGGCAAATGTTCCCCTACCTACATCAATTATTACTTTATCAAATGTCTTTCCCTGGCTCTTATGTATCGTCACTGCCCAGGCAAGTTTCAAAGGATATTGGGTAAAAGTTCCAATGGTCTCTGTTTCAATCGTCTTGGTATTTTCATTATATTCATAGTGAAAAATCTCCCAGGTAAATGGTTCCACATAAACTTTTTTTCCATTCTGCAATTGAATTCCAATCAAATAATAACCTTCTTCTCTATCATACTTAACATTGACAACCCTTCCTAAGGAGCCATTCACCCATCGCCTTTTTGAATCATTATTCAACATCATCACCTGGGCGTCTTTTTTTATTGAAAGTGTAAAATCTGTAGGAAAAGAGTTTCTATCAAATTCACCTGTAATATTGGCAGTAAACTCATATGCCTTCCCGGGCAGTCTATTCAAATACTCATTATTTATCCTGTATGCCATTTCATTCAGCGTTGTAAGATAGACAACAAAATCATCCGGTTTTTGTTCAATGAGAGAACCGACCCGACGATTTAATAATCTTATGTGTTCTTCATTTACTGTATTATTTCTTATTTTGTTCAACAACTCAATGAATTCTTCATCCTTTTGACGATATACCTTCTCAAGTTCAATAAATTCCATCGGCAAATTTTTAAAGACATTGGCATCAAAGAAATATGCACTCTGATAATGTTCGCTGAATATTCTCTTTTCCTTTGAGGTGACAACCGGAGGCAACTGATACAAATCACCGATAAAAATCATCTGGACTCCGCCAAATGGTTTTTTGGAATCACTGCCATTCAATCTGAGAAAATAGTCTACGCAATCAAGCAAATCAGCACGGACCATTGAAATCTCATCTATCACAATGACATCAATCTGTTTATAGGTGCGGGCACCTTCGGGTCTCAACTTTTTTATATTCTGGATAGTAACATCGGGTTTAAATCCAAAGAATGAGTGAATCGTCTCACCCTGGACATTCAGCGCTGCAACACCGGTTGGTGCAAGCACCACAATCTTTTTCTGAGTGATTGAACGAAAATATTCAAGGAGCGTTGACTTTCCAGTCCCTGCCTTACCGGTAATAAAGACATTCTTATCCGTATTCTCCATCAAATCAATCGCCCTCTTGAACTGCTCATTGAGTTCTATATGTTCAAGATTTTTCATAAAGTTAAGACAATTATAATAATTCAACAGTTTGTGTCAAGCGACTCATATTGAGAAATAAATGAGAAGCACAATTTTATGAACATCATCATCAAGGGGTCTCACCCCTTGAAAACCCCTTTCACCCTCGCCTTAATCCTCTCCCTTCAAGATATAATATAAAAGATTTGTCAATTAAAGGAAAATAGATATACTTACGATGAAACACTCATTCGTAATTT